>CANHJA010000029.1 GCA_947460795.1 Bacteroidota bacterium
CCCCAACCTATATTGCCATGCATACGCACATAGTTTTTTGCCCGTTCGATATAAGCACAACGAGCTGTGTAAATTTCAGAAATATCTACAAACTCTTTGCCCAACTTCATCATTTCGCTTTCCAAAAATGAGTTGCCAGAATAGCTCCAGCACGTGCCCGAACTTCCTTGATTTTTTACCGGTGAGTTTTCTAAATTAATGACTTCAGTGAATTTAAATTTAGCCTTCGAACTATCTGAAACATTAGCTTTTAAAGAGTTTACTAAATTATCTTGCGCTTGCATCGAGAAAGAAAAAGCAAGAAGAGAGAATGAGAATACAATTTTTTTCATTTTTATATTAATAATTAGGACGTGAAAATACACAAATATCCCAATTGCCAAAACGAACTGCGATAAACATTGTCATTTCAATTATAAAAGTCCAAATTTCTTCATCATAAACTGAAATTAGATCCCCCAAAATGAATTTTGACTTTCAAATACCTCGAAATGCACTTAAAATGTTGTTCTCAAAAAATAATATTCTATATTTGTCATTCATAATATAAAAACAACAATTTCATGCGATTTATAGTTTCATCAGGTACTTTATTGAAAAATTTACAAAGCATTAGTGGTATTATTGGCACCAACAATGTATTGCCTATTTTAGAGTCCTTTTTATTTGACATCAATCAAAATAAATTAACGGTAGTTAGTACCGATTTGGAAACCATGATGAAAGTTACCATGGACGTGCAAGCAAATGAGCAAGGCAAACTTTGTGTGCAAGCAAAAGTATTGTTAGACTATTTGAAAAATTTGCCCGAACAACCAATTACTTTTGATGTAAATACCAACGATTATGGTATCGATATTACCAGTGAGCAAGGTAAATATAAAATTGTAGGTGAAGATGCTAAAAGCTATCCTACAGAACCAAAAGCTGAAGACACATCGTCATTTACAATGTCGGCTGCAGAATTAAGCGACGGCATTGCAAAAGCAGTAATTGCAGTAAGTACAGATGATTTACGCCCTGCAATGAGTGGTGTTTTATTTGAATTAAGCAAAAATAATTTAACATTGGTAGCAACCGACGCACATCGATTGGTGCGTTGCATAAAAACAGATGTACATTGTCCAAATGAAGATAAATTAATTGTCCCTAAAAAAGCATTGGCACAATTGAAAAATAATTTAAACACCTCTACAGAAGTGTCTATTTCATACAATCAAAATCATTTATTTGTAGTTGGTGAAAACATTCATTTAAGCTGTCGTTTAATAGATGCAAAATTCCCAGATTACAAAGTGGTCATTCCTGCTGACAATCCGTTTAAATTAATTTTAGCAAAAGTGGAATTGGTGAGTGCATTGAAACGTGTGAGCGTTTTTGCGAATAAAACGACCAATCAAGTGGTGTTGGATATTGTAGGAAATAATTTACACTTGTATGCACAAGATGTAGATTTTTCATTTGAAGGAAATGAGCAAATGGCTTGCCAATATACTGGAGAAGACATGAAAATTGCCTTCAATGCGCGCTTGTTGTTAGAGCTATTATTAGCAACCGATGGCGATGAAGTATTGTTTGAGTTAAGCACTCCAACACGAGCAGGTTTGATAAAACCAGTGGAGAAAAAAGACAACGAAGATTTATTAATGTTATTGATGCCATTGATGATTGGCGTATAATCATAGATATTAGATTAGAGACATTAGATTTTAGAAATACAGAATCCCGAATTTTTTCGGGATTTTTTTTGGGTTCGAAGGCTACTACTTTATTGAACTGATGGGCGATGGCACCGTTCAACAAAATCACTTTGTTCAACTTTTTATTAAAAATAAATACTAAATAAATTCCTATTTTTACATTTATGAATTTGACAAATTTTGAGCACATACAAAACTATATTGGAGGCGAATTTAAAGACCCAATTTCTAAACAATATATCGATAATATCAATCCTGCTACTGGCTCCATATTTGGACAAATTCCAAACAGCAATTCAGAGGATGTAGCGGATGCTGTAAAAGCTGCACAAAATGCATTTCCAAGTTGGAGTGTTTCAACACCAGAAACCCGCTTCAAAATATTAAATCGAATTGCTGAATTAATTGATGAAAATTTAGATGCATTAGCGTTGGCCGAAACTACCGACAATGGGAAAACATTAACGTTAAGTACTCGAGTTGATATTCCTAGAGCCTCTTCAAACTTTCGTTTTTTTGCAACAGGTATCATGCATTTTTCAACAGAAAGTCATGTGATGGAAGACAAAGCAATCAACTACACCATGCGTCAACCAGTTGGCATTGTAGGTTGCATTTCTCCTTGGAATTTGCCTTTGTATTTATTTACTTGGAAAATTGCACCGGCATTGGCAGCAGGAAATTGTGTAATAGCAAAACCAAGTGAAGTAACCCCTTTGACCTCTTTTTTATTGGCTAAAATTTGTAAAGAAGCAGGCTTACCTGATGGTGTTTTAAACATCATTCATGGCGATGGACCAAATTGTGGAAGTGCCATTGTTGCTCATCCTCAAATAAAAGCCATTTCTTTTACAGGTAGTACTCGCGCAGGTCAACACATTGCATCGGTGGCAGCTCCTATGTTCAAAAAATTGTCGTTGGAGCTTGGAGGTAAAAATCCGAATATCATTTTTGCTGATTGCGATTGGGAAAAAATGATGAAAACAACCGTTCAAAGTTCATTTGCCAATCAAGGACAAATTTGCTTGTGTGGAAGTCGAATTATAGTAGAAAAATCGATTTATGAAAGATTCAAAACGGAGTTTATTGAACAAGTAAAAAAACTTACTGTAGGTGATCCTATAGAAATGTCATCAAAACAAGGAGCTGTAGTAAGTAAAGTTCACTTTGAAAAAATATTGAATTGCATTGAACTGGCAAAACAAGAAGGTGGAAAAATTTTATTGGGTGGGAATTCAGTAAAAGTTGAAGGTCGTTGTATAAATGGTTATTTTGTTGAACCAACTATTATTGAAGGACTAAGTTCTAATTGCAGAACCAATATGGAAGAAATTTTTGGACCAGTGGTAACCCTTCAAACATTTGAAACAGAAGAAGAAGCATTGGCTTTAGCGAATTGCAGCGACTATGGTTTAGCATCAACAGTTTGGACACAAAATATTTCAAAAGCAAATCGTGTGGCTATGCAAATTAATGCAGGAATTGTTTGGATAAATTGTTGGTTACTTCGTGACTTGCGAACACCTTTTGGAGGAGTTAAAAATAGTGGTGTTGGTCGTGAAGGTGGTTGGGATGCATTGCGTTTCTTTACAGAACCTAAAAATGTATGTGTAGAAATTTAATGACATTGCACATGAAAAACCTATTTTCTTTTTTGTTGATTTCAATTGTATTATTTTCTTGTGGACCAAATACTACCACTCCAAATACAACCCAAATTACTTTAAGTTATCCTAATGCTTGTTGTTGCAATACGATTTTCAATATAGGTGCTGGAAAAATATATATTCCATCTATGTTTACACCAAACAATGATGGAATGAATGATGCATTTCGAGTAATTGGAGATAGCAATATTAAATACATAACCAATGTTGTTATAATCAACTCATTGAATATTGCAATTGCAACTATTGATACAATGTTTAGTTTGAACACTACAAAAAATTGGAATGGTAAATTAATTGACAACTTAACTTATGAAGGTAATTTTAGTTGCACATTTAATGTTGTTGATAAAACCAATGCCTACTATTCTTATACAGGCAATAGTGCTTCTTATATTAAAACGACTCATGCAAATACCCTTATTAGTAACTATGCCAATTGCAAATTTGAAGATCAATTTGATAATACAAGTTTCACAACTCCTTATTTAACGAATGAAATTCATTTTAAATAACTATTTCATTCGTTTCAATTCTAGCAAAATATCTTGTAATCCATTCAGTTTTATTTCATAAACGGTGGCCATGAGTTGCCCTAATTTACCTTTAGGAAATCCACCATTGCGTAAAAAATATTCTAAATAAAAGTCTGGTAAATCGCATAAAATAGTGCCTTTGTATTTTCCAAAAGGCATTTTCATGCGAACAATTTCGAGTAATAATTCGGAGTTAAAATCTTGTGGTGTTTCCATTTTCATTTAATCTAAAGCGGGCCTTAACCAACGTGTTGCTTCATCTAATGTCATTCCTTTGCGATTGGCATAATCTTCTAACTGGTCACGTTCGATTTTTCCTACACCAAAATATTTACTTTCAGGATGCGCAAAATACCAACCACAAACGGACGATGCAGGATACATTGCTAAATTCTCGGTTAACTCAACACCTATTTCTTCTGTAGCATTCAGCAATTGAAATAATTTATATTTTTCAGTATGATCAGGACAAGCAGGATAGCCTGGAGCCGGTCGAATACCTTGATATTTTTCCTTAATTAAATCTTCCATTGAAATGTTTTCATCTTTTGCATATCCCCAATATTCTTTTCTAACTTTTTGATGCAATAATTCAGTAAAAGCCTCGGCTAGCCTGTCTGCCAATGCTTGCAGCATAATTTTATTATAGTCGTCATGCTGTTCTTCAAATACGTTAATGTGCTCTTCAATTCCTTTTATAGTAACTACAAAAGCACCTAAATGATTCGACATACCGCTAATCCCTCTTGAAGTTGGGATGAAGTCTGCTAAAGATAAATTAGGTTGTCCTTCTGCTTTATGAATTTGTTGACGGAGGAAATTGAGTGTTATATTTGACACACCCCTAGCCCCTCTCGAATCAGTAATATCAACAAGATGTTTATCTGCATAAACGGTAATTTCATCATCACTCTTTTTTTCCACTTCATAAATTCCAAAAACGGCATTGGCTTGCAACCATTTTTCATCTACTATTTTTTGCAATAATGTATTCGCATCGTTGTATAATTTGGTTGCTTCTTTACCCACAATTTCATCTTGAAGTATAGCTGGAAATTTACCATGCATTTCCCATGTAATAAAAAACGGCGTCCAATCAATGTATTGAGCTATTTCAGATAAATCATAATTTAAAATTGTTTTATTGCCTATAAAATTTGGCTTGTGAATTTCTATACTATCTTCAATTTTTAATTTGTTTTCTCTTGCTTTGCCAATAGATAAATAGTTTTTAATTATTTTTCGATTTAAAAAATCCTCTTTCAATTGCGCATACTCTGTTGATATTTTTGATAAAAATGCAGGCTTATTTTCATTTAATAAATCACTCACAACAGAAACAGCTCTTGAAGCATCTAACACATGTATGACACCATGATTATAATTTTCAGCAATTTTTACTGCGGTATGCATGCGGGAAGTTGTAGCGCCACCAATGAGTAAAGGAAAATTTAAATTCCTACGTTTCATTTCGTGGGCAATGTGCACCATTTCATCTAAGGATGGAGTTATAAGGCCTGACAAACCAATAACATCCACTTCTAAACGAACGGCTTCATCTAATATTTTATTAGCAGGAACCATTACTCCTAAATCGATAATTTCATATCCATTGCAAGCCAATACGACTCCCACAATGTTTTTTCCAATATCGTGTACATCTCCTTTTACGGTAGCCAATAAAACTTTTCCTGCAGAAGTTTCTTCTACTTTTCCTGCTTCTATAAATGGTTGTAAATAGGCCACACTCCGTTTCATAACACGAGCACTTTTCACTACTTGAGGTAAAAACATTTTACCACTACCAAATAAATCACCCACTACATTCATCCCATCCATTAAAGGGCCTTCAATCACTTCAATCGGTTTATCAAACTTCAAGCGAGCTTCTTCAGTGTCTTGTTCTATATATTCCGTAATGCCATTTACTAATGAATGGGTTAATCTTTTTTCAACAGATTCTAAGCGCCAAGATTCATCTTTAATTTGTACTTTACCTTTGGCTTTTACAGTTTCTGCAAATTGTATTAAGGCTTCTGTAGCTTCATTATGATCATTGTTTATATTTAAAATTACATCTTCACACAATTTTTTTAAACTGGGTTCTATTTCATCATAAACGGCTAATTGGCCAGCATTTACAATACCCATATCCATTCCTGCTTGAATTGCATGATATAAAAAAACAGAATGCATAGCCTCTCTTACATGTTCATTCCCCCTGAATGAAAAAGATAAATTACTAACACCACCACTCACTTTTGTCAAAGGCATTAGTTGTTTAATTTCTTTGGTAGCTTCTATAAAATCAACTCCATAATTATTGTGTTCTTCCAGTCCTGTTGCGACGGCAAAAATGTTTGGATCGAAAATAATATCTTCAGGTTTGAAGCCCACTTTCTCTGTTAATATTTTGTAAGCTCTATGGCAAATTGCTACTTTTCTATCTTTAGAATCTGCTTGACCTATTTCATCAAAAGCCATTACAATCACTGCTGCGCCATACATTCTGCAAATTTTGGCTTGCTCAATAAATTTAGCTTCCCCTTCTTTCATTGAAATAGAATTTACCACACATTTTCCTTGAATGCATTTTAATCCGGCTTCAATAATTTCAAATTTGCTACTATCCAACATGATTGGAATTTTAGCGATATCTGGCTCTGCTTGCACTAAATTGATAAAAGTAGTCATTGCATAAACGCCATCTAACATGGCATCATCCATGTTCACATCTAAAATTTGTGCACCACTTTCCACTTGCTGTCGAGCAACACTGAGTGCCTCATCATATTTTTCTTCTTGTATAAGTCGAGCAAATTTTTTACTACCCGTTACATTGGTACGTTCTCCTACATTCACAAAATTTGTTTCTGGTCGAAGCACCAAAGGTTCTAGTCCGCTTAAATGTAAAAAAGGTTTTATTATAGAATTCATAATTTACGCTTAATCTTTTTGTAATGTGGGTAATACCCTTGGTTTAATATTTTTAACTTCCTCAGCGATGCATTTAATATGATCGGGTGTAGTTCCACAGCATCCTCCTACAATATTTACAAATCCTTCTTTTGCCCAATCAGCAATGATATGGCCGGTTTCATGTGGCTGTTCATCATATTCTCCAAAAGCATTTGGCAAACCTGCATTCGGATATGCACTCACTGCACACGATGCCAATGCACTCAATTCTTCGATATGTGGGCGCATTTGTGTAGCACCTAAAGCACAATTAAAGCCTACACTAATAGGATTGCAATGCTCTATGGAATAATAAAATGCTTCTAAGGTTTGTCCGCTTAACGTTCTTCCACTTGCATCCGTTATGGTTCCCGAAATCATGATGGGTAGGTCAATACTATAATCTTCAAAGTATTTTTTTACAGCAAAAATGGCTGCTTTTGCATTGAGTGTATCAAATATGGTTTCAATTAAAATAATATCAACACCACCATCTATCAATCCTTTTACTTGCTCATAATAGGCTTCCATTACTTGATCAAAAGTTACAGCTCTAAAACCTGGATTATTTACATCAGGTGAAAGTGAAAGTGTCCTGTTTGTTGGTCCAATAGCACCCGCTACAAAAACCGATTCTCGATTTTCGATGTTGGATGTTTGATCCAAATTTTGATCATCGGTTATTGAATTTTGAAATAGTTCTACTGCCTTTCTTGCACATTTTGCAGAAGCTACATTTAATTCATAGCTCAAATCTTCCATGCCATAATCTGCCATTGAAATACGTTGTGCACTAAATGTATTGGTTTCAATAATGTTAGCACCAGCTTGTAAATACTGCAAATGAATGTTTGTAATAATATCTGGTTGAGTAATAGAAAGTAAATCATTATTTCCTTTTACATCGCAATGCCAATTTTTAAATCGTTCACCTCTATAATCCTCTTCAGATAATTTATGGCGTTGTATCATGGTACCCATGGCACCATCGATGATTAAAATTCTTTGTTTTAGTATGTCTACTATTTTGCTCATAATTCAAATTTTTTACTTTGAACTATTACTAAATTTAAAAAAACTAAAAAGTATTTAATTGAATTTGAGTATTAGTTCATTTATTTATTCAGGTGAACAATAATCAAATCGTCCTGATGTTGCAAAAGTATATTACAATTTTGATATGTTGAACAATTATTTTTAATCTATTTTTGTAATTCATGAAATTTACGATTGCTTATACTTTATTATTTGTTTATGTGATAGCTGCCATTTTATTTTGGGGTTACAGTTTAGAAAAACAAAAAGATGTTGTGTATCAACTAGAAAAAACAATTCTTGAAAAATCTAAGCTAAAAATTTCAGACCATCAATATAATGATGAATTAAAAAGCATTGAAGAAAAAAGAATAAGAAGAACCAAACAATATTATGGCGAAGGAAGTACTTTTTTATTAATTATTTTATTGTCTGCCGGTATCGTTTACTATGCATACTACAGGCAGTTGAAATTAAGTCAACTCCAACAAAATTTCATGCTTAGCATTACCCATGAATTAAAAACACCCATTGCTGGCATTAAGCTAAATATGCAGACAATGCAAAAACGAAAGCTGGATGAAGAAACCAATAAAGAACTCATTAAATCATCTGTTTTAGAAACGAATAGACTCAATGATTTGTGCAATAATATTTTAATTGCTACACAGCTTGAAAACAAACGCAAAGTTATGTTTGCCGATGAAATTAATTTAACCAATTTAGTAAAAGAAGAAATTGAAGAATTTAAAACTCGATATCCAACATTAATTATTAATTCGTTGTTTCAAGTTGATGATTTTAATTTTAAAGGAGAATCTACTCTTTGGAAAGTAGTTATTAGTAATTTAATTGAAAATGCACGAAAATATTCACCGAGTGACGAACCTATTGAAATAGGCATTTCAAAGGAAAATAACAACGTTAAATTATCCATAAAAGATAAAGGAGTAGGCATTTCGGATGCTGAGAAATTGAAAATATTTCAAAAATTTTATAGAATAGGAAATGAAAATACAAGAAACTCAAAGGGAACAGGACTCGGATTGTATATAGTAAAAAAAATAGTTACTTTATACAAATATGACATTTCTGTGAAAAACAATTCCCCTAAAGGATCTATTTTTGAAGTGTTATTTTCTTAATGAAATGAACAAATGGAAGTAAATAAACATACAATTTTATTGGTGGAAGATGAAGAAAGTTTGAGGAATGCACTTAAGCTTAATTTAAAAATGGAAGGCTATGAAGTTAGAACTGCAGAAACTGGAAGTGAAGCATTGAAAGCCTTTAAAGAAGAGTATTTTGATTGTATTATTTTAGATATTATGCTTCCTGAAATTGATGGTTTAAGTGTGTGTGAATCGATTCGATTGCAAAATAATAAAGTCCCTATTTTATTTTTATCAGCAAGAAGCAACAGTGCTGACAGAGTATTGGGATTAAAAAAAGGAGGGGATGATTATTTAGTAAAACCATTCAATTTGGAGGAACTATTATTGCGAGTTGAAAAATTAATTCAAAAAAACATACAAATAGTTCAGGGAAATGAAGAAGTTGCTCAATTTGAAATAGGCAATTGTAAAATTGATTTTTTAGCTGCTGAATGTATTGATGTCAAAGGAGAAAAACATTCATTAACTAAAAAAGAAATTCAATTTTTAAAGCTATTGGTTGAGAATAAAAACGAAGTAATAACTCGTGAGCATATTTTAAAAATGGTATGGGGTTACAATGTTTTTCCTACTACCAGAACCATTGATAATTTTATTACCTCCTTTAGAAAATATTTTGAAAAAGACCCCAAAGCACCTAAACATTTTTTAAGTGTAAGGGGGGTTGGTTACAAATTTTCTATTTAATAATAAGTCCGGCTCAATTTCTTTTTATTTTGATACGTTAATATCAGCAAAAAGAAAATAAAGAACACAATTCCTGCTTGAATTTCAAGCATGTCATCCGTTAAAATATTGATGAAAACGAGGCCTGAAAACCAAACTCCAATTTCTTCTTTTTGCTTCCAAAATTGAATCATACAACCTACTAAACAACCTATTAATATAATTATTCCTGCTAATCCTAAATCAATCCAAGTATGCAAAAATTGATTGTGCGTATGCATGTTATTTTTAATCAAACTGGCATATTTTTTTTCTTTAAATTTTTCTAATAATAATGAATTGGCAGAACCGGTTCCATATCCAACCATTGGATTTTCTTTTATTAACTGCCATTCTAAATTCCATGCCGCTCTTCTTGAAATGGTAGAGTTAGAAAAATCAGGTTGCTTTATTTCTACATTCGATTGTTGATAGGTTTCTATAATTCTATTTTTAATGGGTGGCAATATGGAAAACAGAATACCAAATAGCAAACAAACCCCTACAAAAAAAGAAATTCTTAGTAAATAATTTTTTATAAAATTAGATGATCTCCAAAATATATAAATGGCGAAAATGAATATAAAAATCAATGCCGTTTTTGATGCTAATAAAGTGAGTATTAGTCCAAATAAAATAATTAATAAAACATAGATTGATTTAAATGAACGATTGGTATTTTTTAGCCATTCAAAAGTGCAAAATAAAATACCGAGTACAAAATAATTTGAATAATAACCAGGATGCATAACAGCATCAGCAATATTCATTCTGTTAAATATGCTTGCTATGCCGAACGAGTGAAAATGGTATATTGAAGATAATAAAGAATATAAAAAAGAAACCAAGCATGACAAACAAAACGTCATGAACAATTGTTTTTTAGATTTCAAATGCAAATAGTTTTCAGTAGAAAATAAAAACGGAAGAATCAAAAATGACAATTTCACTTCAATGGTATGAGAAGCCTCTTGGGGGTAATCACTCCAACTCAATGCAACTAAATGAATTAGGAAAAAGCTGATAAACGAAATCAATACTGCATCCAATTGGATTGATTTTATTTTTTGTAGCAATTGATTATCCAGCAACCAATGTAAAACCAATAAGACAATTCCAATAGAACTCATTCGTTCGCTCCAAGTAAATGAACAAGCAGTTATGGTTACTAAAAATAACCACACAGAGCTTCTGTCTATATTTTTAAAACGGTTCATTGAAATACGAAGATAATTCTCAAACTTGTATATTTGTAACAAATGTTAGTTTCAATTCATCCCAAAAATCCTGACGAACGAAAAATAAAGCAGGTAGTTGATTGTTTAAAAAAAGGAGGAGTCATTATTTATCCCACGGATACTGTGTATGGAATAGGCTGTAGTATTGAGCATCCGGAAGCAATTGAGCGCATTTGCCAAATAAAAAATATCAATCCATTAAAGGTGCAATTGTCTTTTTTGTGTAGCGATTTAAGTCACCTAAGTGAATATACAAAGGCGATAGACACCCCATTATATCGATTTATTAAACAATTAGTACCAGGGCCGGTTACCTTCATTTTGCCCGCCAGCAAAAAAGTACCCAAATTATTAAAAACAAAAAAAGAAACCGTAGGAATCAGGGTTCCAAATAATGGGATTAGTAAAATGATTTTAAAAGAGCTTGGACATCCCATTTTAAGCACTTCACTCCCATTGGATGAAGGCGAAGCCATTTTTTCTGAACCTTATTTGATAGAAGATCGATTTGAAAACCAAGTAGATATCATTATTGATGGTGGAGAAGGCGGCACCATCCCTTCTACAATTATAGACTGCTGCGTTTATCCTCCTGAAATTATTCGACAAGGATTAGGTGAAATAGAATAAAATTTTATAAAAAAACAAGATTTTTTACATTGTATTTTCATTTATAAATACTTTTTGCTTAATTTGTACCAAATATTCATTGCATGAAGAAATTATTTCTGGCTTTATTCATATTTATAGGATTTGCATTACCCTCCAGTGCACAACTTTTTACTGCACCAAAGTGGGACTATAACTGGGATATAAAAGCACATGAAAAAGGACAAATTCATTTTTCATACGGATTTGGGTTTCCTCGTTTAGATAATAAACTATTTGATTATCAAAAAGATTCAATCGATTATAAAGTGGCTGGTATTGGACCATTTTTTTTCAAAACTGAGCTTGGACTTACCAGAAAACTGAGCTTAGCCTTATCTACCAGCTATATTTTATACAAATCAGAGTGGAAAAGACAACGCCCTGATCCTAAATATGGCTATGATTTACCATTTACCTACGGAACAAAATTGCATGATATCGCTGCCAATGTTCGATTAAATTATCATCTTTTTGTAAATAAAGAATGGGACGTTTACATAGGCGGTGGAGTCGGTTATAATCATTTTATTAATAAAGATTTTACTACTTATAGTGCCGATGATACCTTGTTTAAGTCTCAATTTAAATTGCCTTATCCTGTTTCTTATGAAATGTCATTTGGCGTTCGATATTTCTTTTTAACCCGCACGGCTATCTATTTAGAAGTAGGAATGGGCAAGGCATTGGTACAAGGAGGATTTGTTTTTAAATTTAGACACAGAAAAAGAGGATAATTTATTATATTTGCAAAAAATAAAAAAAATAAAAAATGAAATCGGTTTTACTTTCAATTTTCGAGATAGGTAATGTTGTTGGATATTATGGTTGCATAGTATACTTTTTTGTGATGGCTATTGCAATGGTATATGTAATGAGAAAATACTTAAGAGATTAAAAATTCTATTTAATAATTAATCATATTTATATAAATCGTTGAAAGCTTCAACGATTTTTTTTTAATAAATAATTTATGAGTAACACTATTTCAGCAATCAGACAAGAATATTTGCTAGCATCTTTGCAAGAAGAAGATACTTTTGATGATCCTATTTTACAATTTCAAAAATGGTTTCAAGAAGCGGTAGACTCAGCAATCGATGAAGTAAATGCGATGACCTTAGCTACTGTAGATGCAAGCCATAAACCCCATGCAAGAATTGTTTTATTAAAAGGAGTTGAAGAAAATCAATTTATTTTTTTTACAAATTACCACAGCCACAAAGGGCAACAAATTGATTTGAATTCCAGTGCAACATTGGTCTTTTTTTGGAAAGAACTTCAGCGTCAAGTTAGAATTGAAGGGGTTATTGAAAAAATATCTGAAAAAGAATCTACTGATTATTTTCATTCAAGACCAAAAGAAAGTCAAATAGGTGCATGGGCATCGCATCAAAGTGCCTTATTAGAAAAAAGAGAGGATTTGGAAGCGCGTTATATTGCTTTGACGAAAAAATATGAAAATGAAATGGTTCCTAAACCACCGCATTGGGGAGGATATGCTTTAAAACCAACATCTATTGAGTTTTGGCAAGGAAGGGCAAGCCGTTTACACGATCGAATTTATTACGAAAAACAAGATTCTAGTTGGAAAAAAATGAGGTTAAATCCTTAAAAAAATTCAATCTTATTTGAGATAAGAAGTTTTAATTCCTATTCACCTAAGGTCACTGTATTTGTAAACATAAAAGCATCCGCATAATTATCTGCAACTGCATTCATAATGGCTTTATCACTGGCTGCTGTGCTATGCATAATCGGTTGTGTATTGATATCTACTACCGGAGCATTGTAGATTTTATTCAAATCAAATTGTAGATTTAATTGAACCGGATTCCCTTCCACTGTTAAATGAATTGGCAATTCAACTTTACGCAAAGCATCGTCTGTAGCAATATGATACTGCATCACTACAGTATCATTTGTAGGAGTTATTAATTGCCCTTCATGTTTCAAAAAAATATAACCTGTATTCCAAGTCCAAATCATATTGTACAATGGGTCTAAATCACCATCTTGAGCCCCTTCATGGTTTCTTATTTTATCTAAACCTACATAAAATTTCAATTTGGTATAATGCCCTCCTGGTATATTTCCTGCTTCAATTGATGAAAAATTTGGTTTGTCAAATTCATCAATTAAATCATAGTTATTCAATTTGTATTCGGTACCATCCTCTTGAACCAAAACTGCATTGGTAATATAATATTTTAACAGAGATACACTGTATTTGTTGCCAGCAGCATTGCTATATACTAATTTATCTTTTTCTATCGGAAGCCCATCTACTGTATTTTTAAATACAATACTTACACTTCCATTTTTTGATTTCTTCTTGCATGAAAAACCAATAATAGAAAGCCCAACTAATAAAAAAAGAAATTGTTTCATTTTACAAAATTTATAGTCAAAGTTAGTTAAATAACTTCATTAAAAATTATTTCCCCATGAAAGAATACATGATTAAATTGGCCCCCATTCGCAAAGCCAAGGTTCTTTTTTCATCCGAATCTTTATGTACTTCAGGATCTTCCCAACCATCATTTAAATCCGTTTCTAGGCTGTAAAAACAAACCAATCGGCCTTGATAAATTAAACCATATCCTTTAGCTGGTTTACCATCATGCTCATGGATTTTGGGTAATCCATTGGCAAAATCAAATTTTTGATGATAAATTGGATGCGAAAAAGGAAGTTCTACAAAATCTAATTCGGGAAAAACTATTTTCATTGCAGGTCGCAAATATTTATCAATTCCATAGTTGTCATCCACATGCAAAAAGCCACCTGCTACTAAATACGTTCGTAAATTTTGTGCTTCTGCATCGTTAAACATAATTCTCCCATGTCCAGTAGCAAATACAATAGGATAATTAAACAATTCTTTGCTACCAACCTCTACCTGTCCTTCTGTAGCATCAAAATTGGTTCCTAATTGTTGGTTTGAAAACTTGGCTAAATTTTTTAATGCTGTTGGATTTGCATACCAATC
>CANHJA010000030.1 GCA_947460795.1 Bacteroidota bacterium
AGTTACTAATAAAAATGAAACGATTACATTGCCGGTAACCCATTTATCAAAAGGTTTATATCAACTATTAATTGAAACTCCAGAAAAAATGGAAACATTTAAATTGATAAAAGAATAATTAGTTGATTGCCTAACAATATTTCATTTCAAAATTAAAAGCTCCCCTGAACAAGGGGAGTTTTTTTTATGCAGAGAGGAAGGGATTCGAACCCTCGATACGATTGCTCATATACACACTTTCCAGGCGTGCTCCTTCAACCACTCGGACACCTCTCTATTTATTGGATTGCGAATGTAATTTGTTTTTTATAATTTATCTAAATAAACTTTCAGCATTTTCAGTGGTAATTTTTGCTACTTCTTCTAAAGAAATTCCTTTGAGCTCAGCCATTTTTTCAGCAATAATTTTAATGTAGCTACTTTCATTTCGTTTCCCTCTAAAAGGAACAGGCGTTAAATAAGGCGCATCGGTTTCCAACACTAAATGGTTGATGTGTACTCGTTGTACTACTTCTTGAATGCCAGCATTTTTGTAGGTTAAAACACCACCAATACCTAAGTAAAAACCACAATCTATTATTTGTTTTGCCATTTCATAGCTTCCCGTATAACAGTGAAAAACACCACGTAATCCTTTAGGCACATATTCTTTTACGATATCAATAGAGTCTTGTATGCTATCTCGAGAATGAATAACGATCGGTCTGTTAAATTCTAAAGCCCATTCTATTTGAGTACGAAATGCTTTTTTTTGTTCCTCAATAAATGTTTTGTCCCAAAAATAATCTAACCCAATTTCACCAATGGCAGCAAAATTTCGTTTTTCTAACCAACTTCTTACTATGCGCAATTCTTCTTCATAATTTTCTTTTACATAACATGGATGAACGCCCATCATCGCAAAACAATGAGCAGGAAATTCTTCTTCTAATTTGATCATTCCTTCAATTGTTTCAGAGTCACAATTTGGTAAAAACATTTTTGTAATACCAGCATTGATCGCTCGAAGAATGGTTTCACTTCTATCTTCATTAAATTGCTCATCATAAAGATGAGTGTGTGTATCTATCATAATTAAATTACGAATTACGAGTTTTGTATTACGAATGTAAAACGTAATTCGTAATTGTCAATTTGTTATTTTTCAAGAAAGGTATTTTGCAACAATTGGTACTCTTCTGCCCACGCCAAATGCCTTGCTTGAAACTCTGATAATTGGGCAAAATTGGTTTCTTTTATATTCATTTACATTTACTAATTTCAAGGCTCTCTCTACAATTTCTTTGTCAAAACCTTGTGCAATAATTTCTTTTGGTCCTTGTCTTTTTTCAATATACTGAAAAAGAATGGCATCTAAAATTCTGTAATCAGGCAATGAGTCGCTGTCTTTTTGATTTGGCCGAAGTTCTGCTGAAGGAGCTTTGTCAATGATGTTTTGTGGAATAATTTCCCCACTGCGATTTATATAATTCGCCAAGGCATACACTTGCATTTTATACACATCACCCAATACTGCAATGCCACCTGCCATATCTCCATAAAGTGTTCCATAGCCTGTTGCACATTCACTTTTGTTGGTTGTATTTAATAATATTAAACCAAATTTATTTGCAATAGCCATCAATACATTTCCTCTCGTTCGAGCCTGTATATTTTCTTCAGCCACATTAAATGGCAAATCTTGATAAATTGGTTTCAACTCATGCATAAATGAATCAAAAATCGGTTTGATAGGAACAATGTCATATGGATTGTTTAAATTCTTTGAGAGTTGTACCGCATCATTTACACTGTGTTCTGTAGAATATTGTGATGGCATTAAAACAGCCCTTACATTTTCTGAACCCAATGCTTTACATGCTAATGCTAACACTACTGCGCTGTCAATCCCTCCACTAGAGCCCAATATGGCTTTTGTGAATCCCATTTTTTTAAAATAATCTTGAATGCCCATGACGATTGCATCATGTATTCTGTCGATATTAAGTTCTGAATTGTAGCCTCTCTGCTCTCCAAAGGTGGACTTTGTATGTGTTTTTAAATCATCAATTTTAAAATTACCTTCATTCGCAATTCGTAATTCTTCATTCGTAATTGAAATAAAATCTTCTTCAAAATACTTACCTTCTTTTATTAAATTTCCATTTACATCAAATGCCAATGAACCACCATCAAAAATTATTTCAGTTTGAGAGCCAACACAATTGCAATACAACATTGGTATATTGTATTTTGCTACATTGGCTTTTATAATTTCTTTTCTATCTTCAGCATGCGTATAATCAAAAGGTGAGGCGCTCAAGTTAATCATCAAGTCGGGCTGCTGTTTTATCAATTCATCCATCGGACAAATTCTGTACAATGGGTTGTTGCCCAAATTCCATATGTCTTCGCAAATGGTCACTGCAATTTTCTGCCCTTTATAATCAATGCAATTCCATGTGTATGCAGGTTCAAAATAACGATATTCATCAAACACATCGTAGGTAGGCAATAACGTTTTATGAACGACTTGTTTAATTTCTTTTTCAAATAAAAAGTAGGCACTGTTAAATAAATCTTTTCCTTCAGCAACAGTATTTTTGGAAGGAGCACCTACTAAAACGCCAATATTATCTGCATGCAGTTTAATGGTTTCTATCGATTCTAAACACTTGTCAATAAAATCAGTAAACTCCAAAAAATCACGTGGAGGATAGCCACAAATACTCAATTCAGAAAATACGATTAAATCGGCTTGCTGTTTTTTTGCTTTTTCAATCGCCTCAATTATTTTCTGAGTGTTTAGTTCAAAATTCCCAATATGATAATTTTGTTGAGCTAATATTATTTTCATTATTATTTATTGTTTAAACGCAAAGAGTTTTAAGTTTTACGTAAAGAATGAACGATTTTTATGCGTCTTTTCAAATGCAAAGAAAAGAAGTTTTACGCAAAGGTTAGAATAAAAAAACCGTCCTAAAAGAACGGTTTTTTATTTTATAAATTTTATTTTAGAAAGCGTACCCTATTCTGATCGCGAAAGTGTTGCTGCGAATATTTCCATCACTGAAGCGCTTACCTTCATCATTTGTTTTAGGATTTGTAATGTCTACAAAACCATTTCTATATATTAATTGAGCTGAAAAAGCATTTTTATCATTCACTTCATACTCAAATCCAATCCCTAAACTAGACCCTAATGTTAGTGGTACCACATTTGCTGAACCACCCAATGTAATTTTATTAAATACTTCAGTTGTATCATTGCCAGTAATTGCATTTTTTTTGTAAAAGGTGACATCCCCCTTTTGAGCAAGTAAAATACCCAAATCAAAGCTACTTAGTAATTGGATTTTAAATTGGTCAAAAGAAGCTACAGTCATTTTCAAACCGAGGGGAATAGTAACATATTGTGTAATGTAATTTACATCAGCACCTCTAAGATATTTAGAGGGTACAGCAGTTCCAAGTGGCAAATTCGATTTTATTGTTCCTCCTCTCCAATCCATTCCCACTCCAGTAAATACAGTATACCGCTCATTTAAATTAAAATCTATATTAATACCAAAGCTAAATCCTACATTTCCTCCACTTTTTCTCACACCATAATTTTCTACTACAGATGATGTAGGTTTCATCGAATTGAATGTAGGTCCTGCAAATAAACCAAAACGATGTTTGTTAGTTTTGTTATTGAATGTAGATTTTTGTGCAAAAAGAGAATGCACACTTATGAAAGCAATGGTTAAAATAGTCAATCTTTTTTTCATGTTTAAATTTTTAATTAGCGTTTTATGTATCATTTTTGCAAAAAATACAGCTAAATGATATTTCAAAAATACTCTCTAAATATTTTTCCGGTCTTAATGGTTTGTTATTTGATAACAGTTTGCGCTTCATGCAATAACCCGGCTTCTAAAAAAATTATTGAGGTCTCTAACATAAAAATGAATTATCAATCCATTCGTTTCGACAGTCTTTTATTCGCTTGCGATACCAATGACATTGCATCCAGTGTAAATAAATTAGGCAATCAATATCCTGATTTTGCATCCGTTTATTTCAATGAAATGACTGGTTTCTCCAAAGGGAATGACACCGCATTATTCAATCAATCGGTTCGTCATTTTTTGACATATAAAGATTTTAGAGGACTCAATGATACAGTACAAAAAAAGTTTCCAAATACAATTGAAATAGACAAACAATTAGAAACTGTTTTTAAACATGTTGCTTTTTATTTCCCTAAAGAAAAATATGGAACGGTTTATTATTTTACTTCCGGATTAAACTCCTGGAGCGCAGTCACAGTAGATACTTTAGTAGGCGTTGGTTTAGATATGTACTTAGGTGCTAATTATCCATTTTACAATTCGGTGCAATTGCCTGCTTATCAAATTGAGCGATGTGAAAAAGAATATATTCCTGTGAATGTGAGCAAGGCTATTTATGAAAATATAGTGCCATTTGATGCCAGTGGAAAAACATTGTTGGATCTTATGATTTCAAAAGGTAAGCAACAAGTGTTTGCAGAATATACCAATCCAACCATCAAAGATGAAATTTTAATTGGCTATAAAACTGCACAATTGAAATGGGCACAAGATAATGAAGCGATGGCGTGGAATTACTTTGCAGAAAAGAAACTTTTATATTCAACACAATGGCAAGAAATGATGCGATACGTAACTGATGGACCCACCTCAACGGGCATGCCAGCTGAGTCTCCTGGAAATATTGGAACCTATATTGGATGGCAAATTGTTCGAAAATATATTGAAAATCATTCAGAAGAAAAACTAGCCGACATCTTAACCAGCAAAACAGATGGACAATCATTTTTAAGAGAAAGCGGATATAAACCAAGGTAGTTATTTTTGATATCAGGGCCTTTTTCGTCGTGCATCTGCAACGGCTATGGCACAGTTCAACGATTCAACTTTGTTCAAATTTTCTTCGTGCATCTTGACTTCATTCGTGACTTAATGATAAAATCTTTGGTAAATGAAATTCAAATAAGTAGTTTTACGAACATGGAAAATCAGGCTCCCAAACCAGAACGACGGATTCGTTATGCAGGCACTCATCCCAAGGCATTTAAAGAAAAGTACAAAGAATTAAAGCCTGAAAAATATGCAGAAGATATAGAGAAAGTAATGAAGCAAGGCAGAACACCCGCTGGCATGCATCGTTCAATTTGTGTGAATGAAATTTTAGAAATTCTTCAAATACAACCCGGTCAAATAGGTTTAGATGCCACCTTAGGTTATGGCGGACACAGTTTAGAAATGCTCAAATGTTTACAACCCAATGGGCTGCTATACGCTACAGATGTAGATCCCATTGAATTGCCAAAAACAAAAGAACGATTAGCGAACTTAGGTTTTGGTGAAGATAAAATAGCGATTCGTAAAATGAATTTTTCAAACATTCTACAAATTGTAGCAGAGGCTGGACCCCTACATTTTATATTAGCCGATTTAGGCATTTCATCCATGCAAATTGATAATCCTGATAGAGGGTTTTCATATAAAATAAACGGACCATTAGACTTACGATTAAATCCCAACGCAGGAAAATCGGCAGCCGATTTATTGAAAAAAATATCACCAGAAAAACTAATAGAAATTTTAAAAGTGAATGCAGACGAGCCCTATGCCGAACAAATTGCAAAAGCCATTACAACACATATTGCCGCAGGAAAAGAAATTGTAAGCACCTCACAACTTCAAAATATCATTCAAGAAGCCTTGCAATTTATTCGCTCCGTAAACGCAAAAGAAGAAATAAAAAAATCTTGCCAACGAAGTTTTCAAGCATTGAGAATTGAAGTGAATGATGAATTTGGAGTGCTGGATAAATTTTTAGAACGATTGCCACAAGCCTTAGCACCTGGTGGAAAAGTGGCTATACTTTCCTTCCATTCTGGTGAAGATAGACGAGTAAAAAAATCATTTCAAAACTTTTTCAGAGATGGAATTTACAGCGATATATCTCATGAGTTTTCCAAAGCCTCTGCTGAAGAATGTTTCACCAATCCAAGAGCAAAATCGGCTAAATTGAGGTGGGCAGTGAAAGCATGATGCTTTTTTGAAAAAACTTTCCAGTATCTAACTGTAATACATAAATTAAAAAATCCCACAACATTCTAATGTATAGAAGCTGCGGGATTTAAATTATTAAAAATTAATTTATTAAAATTATCTGCCTTGAATGTAGCTGTTTAATTCTTGCTTTGAACTACTAAAAGTAAATGAATTAGCTACTTTAAAATAGTTTCGTGGATCTACACAATGCTCATATCCAAATTTAGCAAACTCTAATTTAGAAGCTTCAAATGTAATCAAGCTGCAAATGTCAATGATCTGATTTGTGTTTAAGCAATTCGAACTTGCAATTTGTTTCGCTAGATCTAAACGAGTTTCATCGAAGTTTTCATTTTTTATAGTTTGTTTCGCCGATTCAAAATCACGCGCATTCATTGGATATGTATTGGCACATCCTTGTACGATTTGTGCTGGTTCATTATAATATACTGGTTGATTTGGTCGAGTAGAGGTAGTCGTTGTAGTCGTTCTTGTAGTCGTTGTAGTTTGTTGCATGTTTGTTTGAGGATCATCAAATTGAACATTCAATCCAACGCCACTTCCACCAACATTCATGTTTACACCAACGCCTCCATCACCAATATTCATATTTATTCCAACTCCAGCTCCACCAACATTCATGTTCAATCCGCCACCATTGCCACGATTGCGTTCAGTAACCACAGTGGTAGTTTGTGTTTCAACCATGCCTGGGCCAAAAATTACTTGATTAGGATTTCCAAATCGATAAACCGTACAGTTAGATGGGCGAATCATATTTTGTTGTGCTGGAACAAACGATTGCCAACGCAATACTTGCTTTCCTTTATTATCTGCTTTTATTTTATAAGTTACATCTTGATGAATGCCATCAGCATCGGTTAACATCAATGCATTTTTTGAAATGTCATTTAAAGCTTTGTTTTCAAAAATAATTTTACAATTATAATAAGGTTGTGGTAATTCTTCAATTCGAACATTTGTTTGAGCTACCTCATTTTGACGAACCCCATTTAAAATTAAAAAAAAGCGATTGCCATCTTCTGAAAAAATAGTTAGGTTAGAAGTAGGAAATATTTGTGCATTTAATTGGGGTGTAGCCCATAGCAAAATGGCGAATAATACGAATGAAATTTTTTGCATATAACTGTATTTTAATTTTTACGAAGAAAATAATTTATTGTATTAGATAGTGATAATAAATTGTTAAGTGTTGGTTCCTCTTTCAATTCATCCTAATTCCAAATATTAAAATAGTTGTAGAACTTCACCCCCACTAATTACACATACTTCCCAGTATATCCCTCTTTCTGTTTTTTTAGATTTTTCACGCTCCCTTCAAACACAACATGTCCACCTTCGTTGCCCCCTTCAGGGCCAATGTCAATAATCCAATCCGCATTTTTTATCACATCTGGATTGTGTTCAATCACGATGATAGAATGACCACTTTCAATGAGTGCATTGAATGATTTAAGGAGTTTTTGTATGTCATGAAAATGCAAACCGGTGGTGGGTTCATCAAAAATGAAAAGGATTTTTTTCTGATGAAAACTCTTGTCTAAAAACGAAGCCAACTTCACCCGTTGAGCTTCACCACCACTCAATGTGTTGGACGATTGACCCAGTTTGATATAGCCCAAACCAACATCTTGCAACAGTTTTATTTTATCCGCAATTTTTTTATCGTTGATGAAAAAGTCATACGCTTGATCTACACTCAAATCTAAAATTTGTGTGATGTTTTTGTCTTTGTAAGTAACCTCCAATAATTCTTTTTTAAAGCGATTGCCTTTGCAATCTTCACAGGTCAAATGCACATCAGCCAAGAATTGCATTTCTACTATCGTTTCACCTTCGCCTTTGCAAGTGTCACATCGGCCTCCATCTACATTAAACGAAAAATGCCCTGGCCCGTATCCTCTTACTTTCGATAATTTTAAATTCGCATACAACGAACGAATTTCATCATAGGCTTTGATGTAGGTAACGGGGTTAGATCGAGAGGATTTTCCTATCGGATTTTGATCCACCATTTCGATGTGTTGAATCGATTTTACATCGCCTTTTAATTCGCCAAATTCACCTGGTTTTATACTAAAATCATTCAAGGCATTTTTCATAGCAGGATACAAAATATGTTTGATCAAACTTGTTTTTCCTGAACCCGAAACACCAGTCACCACACACAACATATTCAATGGAAAACTCACCGTGATGTTTTTTAAATTATGTTGTCTGCAATCTGTAAGCGTTATTTTATTGACTACTTTTCGTTCAATAGCATTTGGCACCGTCACTTGCAAACTGCCATTCAAATATTGACCTGTCAAACTTTTTTTATTCTTAATTAATTCCTTGTATGTTCCTTTGGCAATCACCTCACCACCCAAATGCGAAGCCAATGGACCAATGTCAATAATGTAATCTGCTTCCCGCATAATTTGATCGTCGTGCTCCACAATCACTACCGTATTGCCTAAATCTCGAAGTCGTTTTAATACTTTTATAAGACGATTGGTATCTCGAGAATGCAAACCAATACTGGGTTCATCTAAAATGTATAAACTGTCAGAAAGATTACTCCCAATTACACGAGTCAGTTGAATACGCTGACTTTCACCACCGCTCAATGTGTTGGCCGTTCGGTTTAAGGTAAGGTAATGCAAGCCTACATCTAACAAGGTTTGCAAACGAGTTTCGAGTTCAAATAAAATTCGTTTCGATACTGCTTGATCATGTTCGTTCAATGAAATATGTTGCAGCCAAGCATACAATGCATCCACTGGCATATCCAATAATTCTGCAATATGGGTACGGTCAATTTTTACATACAAGGCGTCTTTTCGTATGCGCGAGCCACTACAAGCTGTGCAATTTGTTTTGCCTCGGTATCGTGCTTGCAATACTCTATATTGAATTTTGTAAATGTTTTCTTCCACCATTTTAAAAAATGCATGAATGCCATATTCATGATTCCAAAGCAAGTCAATTTCTGCTTTCGTTAATTTATTATACGGTTGATGAGGGGGAAAATTATTTTTGGTGCTGCGCAAAAATTCATGTTGCCATTCTTTCATTTTATCGCCGCTCCAACAAGCCACCGCGCCTTCAAAAACAGATAAGTTTTTATTAGGAATAACTAAGTTTGAATCAATGCCCAATACTTGTCCATATCCTTCACAAACCTCACACGCTCCATATGGATTATTACTCGAAAAAAAGTTGGGCGTAGGTTCTTCAAAGCGCATGCCATCCAATTCAAACCGATTGCAAAAATGAACCAATTCTTTTCCTTCAATCCATAAATACACATCCCCATTGGTTTCATCAAAGGCAGTTTGAATACTGTCTGCTATTCGATGCAATTCATCTGGCTCAAATTTTTTCGCCACCAATCGATCAATCAAAATATAGGTATGCTTAAAATCAATTTCTATATTTTCTTCTGCCAACACATCTTCAATTTGAAGATATTCATTTGTTTCAATATTATATAAACGAGTTAATCCCTTTTGTAAAATATCATTTAAATAATACGCAATATTTTTTTCTGCTGAAATTAAAATCGGTACGATCATCAATAATTTGGTACCGTCTTTTTGCGACTGAATAAACGCAGTCACATCACTGATTTCTTGTTTAATTACTTCGTTGCCTGAGATAGGAGAGTAGGTTCTTCCAGCTTTTGCAAATAACAAACGCAAGTAATCAATAATTTCCGTCATGCTACCCACGGTAGATCGAGGTGTGCGTGCAGTCACTTTTTGTTCTATCGCAATGGCAGGGCACAATCCATCTATTTTATCGACATCTGGTTTTTGCATGCTCTTCATAAATTGTCGAGCATACGAACTCAAACTCTCAATATACCTGCGTTGCCCTTCTGCAAATAAGGTATCAATCGTTAACGACGATTTGCCAGAGCCACTCACACCTGTTACCACCACCAATTGATTGACCGGAATTTCCACATCAATATTTTTCAAATTATGAACCCTAGCACCGAAAATTTTGATATTGTTATTGTTTGCTGACATACTTACGCAAGGTAATAAACATTCCTTTTTTCTTCTAACTATTTTTATTTATATACCTTTTAAAGAGGCATCTAGTTTATTTGGATTTTGGAATTTTAGGTTTTTGATTTTTTAGGGGGTCGAGGTCTTTTTCATTGTGCATCTTTTGTGGCGCCTGTTCCGCTATTCGGAATCGCACACTGAAACGATACGGATTTTGTCAGCACAGTTCTACGAAGGCTGAGCCTTCGTAGAACTGGTTCTTAAATAAATTAGCCACAATAAAATAAATCCTTTAAATTTAAGTATTGAAATTTTTAAAAAAACGCATACAAAACAAAATTCAGCAAAGTGAAGACAATATAATAGCCTCATATTAAGCAAGAGAATAGAGTTTACAATGCCTGATACTATTGAGTATTGATAGAAAAATTTCGCATAAATGCCCTATTATTAAAAAGTCTAACACAAAACATAAATGTGAAAGACACAAACCAAATTTTAAAAATGAAAAAAGTAGCTTTAGCGATTTTTACGCTATCTATCATTGGAGTTTCATGCTCCAAACAACAAGAATTAGTTACAGCACCAATTACAAATACAACTGTTAAAGGAATAAGAACAATGACAGGTGGTAATGGAAATGGAACAGAATTTAACCGAGAATATGAAGTTATCGAACGCAATGGTTCTATCAAATGTATAGAAAAAGGTGATGACTGTAGAGTAGGTACAGTATCTGCGAATCATGCTTCACAAATAGGTATATTCAGAGAGAATCTAACAAATGGCAATCTTACAACTTACTTTACAACAGGAAATTGGCAAATTTTATTTCCCAATTTAGTTAACGAAAGTTCAATTTTAGAAGGATTAAGAAACGGCAGTTTACATATGCTTGAAAAACCTAATTTTACTGACAATGTTTGTTTTATATTATCAGCTTCTTCAACATACAATCCTTCAACTATATTAAAAGTTTGGAACTATGCAAATTCAAACACTGCATTGCAAATGATTTTGAGTAACTATGATAAGGATACAAGAGAACAAAAAATTCTTGACCCAGGTGACAAAGTAGACTGTACAAAACAAGGAGATAATTGTGATGTAGGAGAAAAAGCGGATGCTTCAGAAGTGCAACAATTAAATCTTTTGGATAATTATATATTAAATAATGATGTAAAAGGATATTTTAATAATGAAAGATGGACTATATTATTTCCATTGATAGATAATGAAACATTAGAAAATATCAAAAATGACAATTTGCACATTTATAAAGTAAACTATGTTACTAATGAAGCAAGAAGTTATGTTTTAACATCAGCATCAAACAATAAAAGTTTGAATCATATTAATACATTTCATTCATGGGTATTTCCAAATTAATTAAAAAGTTCCCTCCAATAATATTGGGGGGACTTTTTATTATCATAATATTAAATTCTTGCTCATCGACCAATAATACTAATATTGCTATTAGTAAGTCGGATAGTATAGCTGATTTTAATTTAATATTAGATAATTCAGACATTGAAATAGATGGAGCTCATCCAATAAAATTTAACGGAGATATCCACTATTTAGCATACTTGAAAAATAGAGATACAATTTCTTTGTATAATGTAACATCAGGTAAAATCATTAGTAATATTGGTTTAAAAGAGGATGCTGTTGCAATATGCACAAAAAATAATAATATTTATGTATTTTACGAATACCAAAATTATTATAGCCTAATAAGTATTAAAGATACAATTTCTATAAATCCAAGTATTGTACTTAAAAATATTTCTCCAACATTTAGTCAAGACCTTTTTATTTCCACTAATAATACTTGTAATATACATATTGTTGATAGCACACAATTTCTTATTCCTTACAAAATTGAAGGTGGTTTTAAGAATATGTTAGACACATTTGCTTATATTAATTGCAATACAATATTTGGAGATAGTTCATATAGGTTAGTCAAATTTGAACATCCTGAAAAATACGATTATTTATACAGACCAGTTACAGAATTTGATTTTGAAAGTAATAACTTTATATACGGTTTTCAAAAAAGTAATGTTATAAATGTTGTAAATTTTAAAACAAAAAAAAGCACTCAAATAAAGTTGGATAAATTTAATTCAATTGAATTTCCAAAAGACAAAATTCGTAACATCTCATACATAAGACAATATTTAAAACTGAATGATAGACTTGATAAAATTCTATCCACTCAAAATAATAATCTATTCATAATTATTAAATTAGCAGAATCACCAAAATCAAAATATAGAATTTATCATTGGAATAACAATCAAAATAAATTAGACAAAACTGATATTAATCACACAATTTATTCTTCACTTGCTTTTGTCAAAAATCAAAAATTATATGTACCAAACGAAAATAATAGCTACACTATTTTTACTTACAATAATAGCATGCAATAATAAAAAAAATAAATATACACTATTTGCAATCCAATATAATCTTGAACAATATGACACTATTTGTGCCATTTCATGTATATCATGTGGTGGCTGTATAGAAAAATATGTAGACAATAGGAAGGATTTGAAAAACACTATCTTCATATTTGATGACAATTGTAAAAGTAAATTTATGCAAGAAATTAAAAAATTAAGACATCAGTCTATAAGTCAAAAAATATTAGATTCCACATTCAATGAATTTGGCAACATAGCACTGCTTGTTAAAGACAAAGAAAAAAATTATAGATTAATTGAAAAACCAGTTACAGAGTAAGAAGTTGTATTTAGAAATTTATCTTTGACTATTAGAAACCCACCTCTACGAAGGCACAGCCTTCGTAGAGTAGATTTATTTTTCCAGAATTTAACGTTCCCTTCAAACCAATAACTCTTATTTTGCGTCTTGTAAAAAATAAAAATTATGCGCAATCTATTTCTAACCATTTTTTGCTTTTTAACCATTATTTCAAAAGCACAAGATTCATTGGTATCTAAAAAATTCAGCTTTGGAGGATATTCCCAAGAGTTCGGAATTGGTGGTACACAACTCAGTGAAAACAGAGCCATGATTTTTAACATCACTTCCAATTGTGTAACAGGAACTTGTCAGCATGGGCTCGGAATGGCGGTTATTTCAGACAATGGTAAAATAATAAAATCAGCAGCATTCGGGCATGCCATCAATGATTTTGATGTGGTAGAAGCTTACAAAAGTGCCGATGGAAATTGCATGGCATTGGGCAATTCAACAAATGACATTGTTATCCTGCAAAAAATGGATACCAACTTAAATATCCTTTGGAACAAAACCATACCAATGGATACGGGCATTTCTCAAACTGGAATTTATTTATATGCAGCTGCAGAAATAGACAATCACAACCAAGTACTTTATGGAAATCAATGGTTCACCATCAGCAAAACAGGAGCTGTTGTTCGTAGCAAACGATATTTAAATGGCTATGCGGCTTCCAACAGATTCGATTTAAGTGCTATTGAAAAACTTACAACCAATCGATACGCCATTGGTGGACACATTTGCGATGTCAGTGGTTTCGATTCAGATCCAATGGTTATAATCGTAGATTCTTTAGGGAATAAATTAAAATCTAAAAAATTCATCCTGCCAAACTCTCCATATACCGATCAAATCTCCGCAATCTATGCCAAAAGTGACAACGAATTACTTGCCTTCGGAAATAAATACAACGATTTTTTCATGATGTCGATGGATAGCAATTTAAATTTAAATTGGACGAAAACATACACCTCAACCAATTTCAGCGCCTACACGCATCAAGTTACAAAAGTCAATTCCAATTGCTATGTAATTGTTGGTAGTGGTGTGGTATTTGCATTAAATGCACAAGGAACAACCCTGTGGTCAAAAACAATCGACTTCGGACTAAAACCGAAAGTGTATGCAACAGATACTTGTCATTTTGTAACGTATTCTACCAAGTCAATAAACAATTGGGGCAGTGGATATTGGAATAAAATGGACGCACAAGGCGTAGGCGCAGCAAACATTTCAGCCAATATCACATTAACCACTACAAGTGTAAACCTCACCTCCGCTACGCCGAATATAGTAGACAAAGGATCGTCTGTTATGACAACTGCTTCCGTGCCTTTCACAGTAGTAAATACCGTGCAAGCAACAGACTCTGCAATAATAAAAATGCCAAGTGCCAGCAATTGCGGCTCAAAGCCAAATGCAATCGTTGAAACAAATGAAACACAAAATTTCATGAAGGTTTATCCGAATCCAGCAACCCAATGGTTACTTTTTGAAGCAACAAATGCTACACAAAATAATTTTGAAATAGAAATTGCAGACATTTGTGGTAAAAAAATCAACAGCTACAAGTACAACAATGTACCCCTACAAATCAATTTATCCAACATGCCCAATGGCATTTATTTTTATCAAATAAAAACAAACCAACAAACTATCCAAAACGGAAAGTTTTTAAAACAATACGTTCATTCAATCATTCTTTGAGGTCGAGG
>CANHJA010000031.1 GCA_947460795.1 Bacteroidota bacterium
CTACTTAAGTAGCAAATGGTATTTTGTATTTTTTAGCAGGTGCTAAATATAAAAATCATAATCGGCGCTTTATGATTTTAAAGAATTAACTTGTTTATGAGTTGGTCTCTTTGTGATCTTTTATTTAGAGATAAGATTTTTTTTGGGTATGAATTAAAATAATATAGAAACTTTCAATAGGTTCTTATATTTTAATTATTATCAATTTAGAAAAAAAATACTTTCATTAAATGTTTAGATTATGCTTACACTTATTAGCAAATCTATATCGGCATTTAGATTATTATTTTTTAAACAGAATGCACCTCGAAATTTTTCTTTAATTAAAACATTTGCATTTACAGAATCTTTTATATTATTGATAATTTGTACTTTTCTATTTCAAGATTAATAATGACTTATGGTTTTATTTTTAATTAATTAATAAATTTATTAAACTACATAATAATATAAGTAAAAAATATAAACGGTATTTTGTACATATTTTTAAGAACTAAGAAATCTATTCTTCTTATTTTAAATCCCCAATATATCAACTTGCTTAGTACTAAAATTTTGAAATCATAATACTAATTTATTTATTATTTTTAAATAAACAAAAAATCCAAAAATAATGCACCGCATATGTCCATTGCTCCTGAAATTATAAATTTTCAGTTTCTTTTTTAGCCAAGGTATTATAAACTAAATCGTATGAATGATCAATGAGTTCTTTTAGTAAATTATCTGAAACATCTTCATTAATTTTAATAGTGTTCCAATGTACTTTACTCATGTGCCATCCAGCTTCAATACCCTCATATTGTTCTCGTAAATCGATTGCTTTATTAGGCTCACATTTTAAGTTTACAGAAGGATTTTCATTTTCCCATTCAATTAATGAAGAAAGAGCAAACATTTTGCTACCTACTTTAAAAACCAATGTGTCTTTGTCAAAAGGGAAATGTTCGGTTACCCCTTTTTTTGCTAAGCAATATTCATAAAAGTCATCTAAAAACATGTTGAAATAGTGTAATTTGGCTCTAAATTAATATTTATATTTTATATCTCAAATCTCAAATATTATATGTCAAATAATTACGTATTTTTGCACATATGAGTAGCATGCATACGTTAAACGAACTAGAACACGTAATTATAAAATTTGCAGGAGATAGTGGCGATGGAATCCAGTTAACGGGTTCTCAATTTACAAACAACACCGCATTGATAGGAAATGATATGTCTACGTTTCCTGATTTTCCAGCTGAAATTAGAGCGCCTATAGGAACGGTGCCGGGTGTGAGTGGTTTTCAATTACATTTTTCGTCTGATTTAATTTTTACACCAGGAGATGATTGTGATGTATTGGTGGTGATGAATGCCGCAGCATTAAAGGTAAATTTAAAAGCAATTAAAAAAGGAGGTATTATTATTGTCAATACAGATGGTTTTGACAGTAAAAATTTGCGTTTAGCCAATTATCCAGAAGGAGTAAATCCGTTGGAGGATGACTCTTTAAATGGTTACACAGTTTATAAAATAGATGTTACCAAATTAACTCGTGAGGCATTGGCTGAGCAAACAGGCTTGGGTGTGAAAGAAAAAGACAGAGCCAAAAACATGTTTGTGCTTGGTTTTTTATATTGGATGTACGACCGAACAATGGATAACACCATTTCATTTTTGCAAGATAAATTTGGAAAGAAACCTGAAATTTTTGAAAGCAATTTGAAAGCATTAAAAGCTGGTTATAATTACGGGGATACAACGGAAGTATTTACGGCACGATATAAAGTAGCCAAAGCGAAAGTAAAACCGGGCGTTTACAGAAGCATTACTGGTAATTCAGCATTGTCTTTAGGTTTGGTAACGGCTGCACAAAAATCGGGTTTAAATTTCTTTTTAGGTTCATATCCTATTACACCAGCATCTGATATTTTACATGATTTAAGTAAATACAAAAATTTTAATATCACTACATTTCAGGCTGAAGATGAAATAGCTGCCATCACATCGGCTATTGGAGCATCGTATGGTGGTTCTTTAGGAATTACCACAACCTCAGGTCCTGGAATGGCATTAAAAGCAGAAGCCATGGGTTTAGCGGTGATGTTAGAAATTCCTTTAGTGATTATTGATATTCAACGAGGTGGTCCATCGACAGGCTTGCCTACTAAAACTGAGCAAAGCGACTTAATGCAAGCTTATTATGGTAGAAATGGAGAATGTCCAATGCCTATCATATCAACGAGTACTCCTACAGATTGTTTTGAGGTAGCTATAGAGGCATGCAGAATTGCTATTGAACACATGACTCCTGTTATTTTATTGAGCGATGGATTTATTGCAAATAGCGCCGAAGCATGGAGGTTTCCTGCAGCAAAAGATATTGCAGAAATAAAAGTTGATTTTAAGAAAACATTGGATGCAGATGAAGAGAAACTCATGCCATACTCTCGTGATGAGAAATTGGTGCGTCCTTGGATTATACCTGGTGCTGTTGGTTTAGAACATAGAATTGGGGGACTTGAAAAACAAGATATTACAGGTAACATTAGCTACGACCCAGACAACCACGAACACATGGTAAAAACTCGTCAAGCTAAAGTAGATATGATTGCTAGCTATATTCCAAAACAAGAAATGAATTCGGGTGAGGAAGAAGGCGATATTTTAGTTGTAGGTTGGGGATCAACAAATGGAGTTATAAAAACAGTGGTCGAAAAACTAATAAAAGAAGGTCGCAAAGTATCTCATTGTCATTTGCGATACATTCGTCCGTTTCCAACAAACTTTGCTGATATTTTAAAAGGATTTAAGCATGTAATCGTACCTGAAATAAATAATGGTCAATTAGTAAAGATTATACGTTCAGAATTTTTAATTGATGCAATTCCATTCAATAAAATTAAAGGAACACCTATCACACAAAAAGAATTAGAAGATTTTATTTCACTCAACTTTTAAGAAAAATTACAAACAATTTAAAATTACAAACAATAACATTATGAAAAATCGATTTAAACTAACATTCATATTTTCAACATTAACTTTAGGAATGTCATCATGCTATATGTATGATGGACCTACAAGAATAAATCACCGCGTAGACAGAATCGTTCCTCCGCCTGTTGAAAAATTAGTTGCTCCTAAACAATCAAAAGCCGAGTATTTAGATAAAGCATACAAAGAAATTCAGGGAACGTTACCAGATGCAGATGTCACTATGATAGAAGATAGCATAAAGATTTTGTTTCCGAATAATATCATATATAAGAAAGGTGAACTTTACCCGTCATCAGGTTATGAAACACCGTTGCAATCGTTTTCTCAACTATTGAAAAAATATAAAAAAACAAATATTTTAATTACTGGTCATACAGACAGTAAAGGTGTCGAATCTAAAAACAAAGAAATATCTGCACAAAGAGCATTAAATATCAAAAAAGTGATAATTGAAAATGGAATAAATGAGTTGAGATTAAAATCTTGGGGCTTAGGTTCGGTTTCTCCAATTGCTGAGAATGAAACAGAAGCTGGTAGAGAAAAAAACAGACGAGTAGAGTTTGTGGTTTTATACGATGAGAAATAAATCTTCAATACATAATAAAATAAAAAAGGTTAATTCATTCGAATTAACCTTTTTTGTTTAAAACTTCCTCATATAATTTTTCATACATGGGAATAATATTATTGATGTTAAACTTTTGGGCTTGTGCCAATGCATTTTGTTTAAACTGAGTTAACTTTTTTTCGTCAGAAAGTAATTCTATCGCATATTTTACCATGGCATCAACATCGCCTACGTTGGTTAAATAACCCGTAACGCCATGAATATTTATTTCGGGAATACCACCTGCATTACTCGATATAACGGGTACTTGGCATCCCATTGCTTCTAGGGCGGCTAGTCCAAAACTTTCATAAGCACTTGGCAGCATAAACAAGTCGGTGATAGAAAGAATTTCTTCTAGTTTATCTTGCTTACCTAAAAATCGAATATCATCGCAAGTACCCAATTCTCTACAAATTTGCTCCATGTGTTGTCGTTCAGGTCCGTCACCAATCATCAATAATTTAGAAGGAATTGTTTTTCTGATTTTATCAAAAGCATAAATAACATCTTCTACCCGTTTTACTTTTCTGAAATTAGATACATGAGTTAATATTTTTTCGCCATGAGGCGCTAACATCTTTCTGAAATGCTCTTTATTGCTTTGAGAAAATCGTTTAATATCTACGAAATTGGGGATTACATGAATTTCTTTTTCAATATCAAAAGAGTTGATTGTTTCTTGCATTAAGTTTTCTGAAACAGCCGTTATGGCATCCGATTCGTTGATGGAAAATGTAACAACCGATTCGTACATTTTATCTTTACCGACCAACGTAATGTCCGTGCCATGCAACGTAGTAATATAAGGGATGTTTTGATTCGATTTTTTTAATATTTGATTGGCTAAATAAGCAGAAGAGGCATGTGGTATCGCATAATGAACATGCAATAAATCTAACTTTTCATTTTTAATCACATCAACTAAGCAAGAAGATAAAGCCGATTCATAAGGAGGGAAATCAAATAAAGGATAGGTAGGCACACTTACTTCATGATAAAATATATTGGGATGAAAAGCATCTAAGCGAACGGGTTGCTGATAAGAAATGAAATGAACGATGTGCCCTTTGTCTGCCAATGCTTTACCTAACTCTGTTGCTAAAACCCCACTCCCTCCAAATGTTGGGTAACAAACAATTCCTATTGTCATGAAATATATTAATTTCTCCAAAGGTAATGTATTCAGAATTACGAATTATGTATTCAGAATGATGAATTTGGAATTATGTATTGAAAATAAATATTAGGAATTAAAAGGGTGCTATTTTAATTAAAATCTAAAAGCGATTTGTGAACTCATAATGAAAATTGGAAATAGATTTTTAAATTTTATATTTGTCATAAATAACAATAAGATGGAATTAGGAATTGGATCAAGGGTAGAGCACCCCAACTTTGGAAGAGGCGTAGTGGTTGATATGGGCACCGAGTTTATTAATATTTGGTTTAAAAGTGCCAATTCGGTTCGTAGTATCGCTAAAAATTTTGATGGACTCCGCATTTTAACCTCTGTAGAACAATCGGAAACAACAGGTGTCGTAAATATGGCAGACCTCGAATTTATGTTGCATAAAGTATTGGACGATAGAACTGATATTTCGGACAAGGTAGATTTAGCAAATAAATGGCAAGGTGGCATGTTGACCTTAAAACCTTTTGAAGAAGGCATGCAAACAAAAGAAATTCCGATTGAAACATTTTTTCATAAAATAGTGATGGTTCGTGACCGGCTTCGAGTGATGGAGCAACAAATAAATGCACATAAAATATTAACCGATGCAGAAAAAGTGGATTTGCAACAATACATTACCCGAATTTATGGTTCGCTTACCACGTTTAATGTGTTGTTTAAAAACACCGATGACCAGTTTAAAGGAAGTGGTAAAGAGTAAATTATACTTCAAATTTTAATTTCAGTTTTAATATTTGCTTTTCAAATAATTCAAATGATAATGAAGATAATATAATCGTTAATATTAAATTCAAAAGGATAATTTTTAATGATGTTCTGTTTAATATTCTCAAAGAAATTTCGCTGATTAAACTGTGGTAAATATATAAACCGAATGAAATTTTACCTAAATAATTTATTAATTTGTTGTTTGTGATTTTATTAATAAAGCTATATTTATTAGGCTGAATGATAATGGCATAAAATAATACAAGCATTGGAATTGCAAAAATATATTTTCTAAAACCTGCATAAAACCAAGTTGTATAATCAACTGATTCAACAAAAAACATAAAAAGCATTAAACAAAAAAGTGTGCTATAAAATAAATAAATTGGGATGTTGTAATTGAATTTTTTTATTTGAAAATAGTAGGCAAAAAGCCCACCAATGGCCAATAAGTCACATTTGCTTAATGTGTGACAATAAATATTCATCCAATTATTTTCTACATCTTTAGTAATATAAATTCGAAAAAATAAACTGCATAAAATAATAAAATAAAATAAATATGGGAATGTTTTTTTAGGGAGTAATAAAAGCAAAACAGGAATTAATAAATAAAAATGTTCTTCGATGCAAATTGACCAAAGAGGGTTTAATGTGCTAACCGTCCAGCTATCAACATTAATCATCCAAAAATTTCCCATGAATAGAAGATATTTACTATATTGAATTTCTGGATTTGATTTGTGAAACAATAAATACGAAATGCCTACAATTAAATAATACAATGGGAAAATTCTTAAAATTCGCCTAATGTAAAATTTATATAATGAGATGGTTTTCGTTTTCTCTTTCTCAGTAATGAGTAAATAAACAATTAAAAAGCCACTGATTATAAAAAACAAATCAACCCCAATGCCTAAATTATGCATAAACATTTTTACATATTGATTCACCCTTTCCTGATAAAATAATGTAAAATGGTATATAACTACAAAAAAAGCAGCTACGAATCTAAGAAAATCCATTTCTCTAAAATAGGTTTTTGAATTTATATTATCCATAATTATTTTAATAATAAAAGAATAGATTGAAAGGATGCTTGTAAGCTACTAAATAGTGAATCATTCATACTTTCAATTAAGGGTAGGCAATAAAATAATAATTCTTGCATGTTATTAAATGTGAATTATTTGGTTATTGTATAATATTTTATTTTTCTGTTTATATAAAGTTTTATCAGATTTTAATCTGATTTGAAATTCATCCATAAAGTTAGCTGCTCTTTTTTCTGTATTGTTGAAAATTATTTTAATCATTTTTGTGCTATCGCTAACTACAAATTCATGTTCAATTCTAAACCAAAATTTATCATTAGAAGTCGCTTCTTTAGCCGAAATAAACTCATTAAATGTTGGTTTTTGATTTGCATTAAAGAAATTAATTGAACAACTCGGCATTCTAAAATCTTCATGATTCACTTCGGCCCAAACAGAAAAGTTTACAGTATCTCCATTTTTAAAAGGTAATATCCCTTCGTATAAAGTACATTGTTCAATTTGACTAACATCTTTTGATCCCAATCCAAATAATGTGTTTTCTGTTGAAATTTCATCAAAATGATTTACTATTGAATGATTGTTTGTAGAAATAGTATCCTGTTTCAATTTTTCAATTCCTAACATTTCATTGTTTACTAAAGCTTGAGTATTTAATGAATAGAATTTCCAGTTTTTGTAAGCGGTAAAATAAGTACTATGGTCAATTAAATATTTTTCACCATTTTTTAATGTAGCATTTCCTTCTACAACAATTAAAATGGGTTTGTCATTTAATAATTTAAGGATAGAGTTTTTATTCGAATATTCACCAGCAACAAAACGAGACATGGCAAAAGTTTGACTCCAAGAACATCTTGCAATAATGCTATTCATCATTGGAATATTTGTAGCTAAAGCATACTGAAATGAGAAATCTATTATATGCCCGAATCCTTCTTGACTATTTTTGTCTGAGCCTGTCATATAAAAAGGCAAAACAATCATTCCTTGAAACTGTGTGTCAATCTTAGCTTCTTTATTAAAAAGTTTAATAGAATCTATTTCAGGAATAAAACCTTTGTAATTTTTCACTCCATCATCACAACGTTCTTGAAATTTTATGCCATAACTAAACATTTCTATAGCACTAAAAAAAACTAAAATTACAACACTTGTAAGTACAGCTAATTTCTTTTTTTCTATTAATAGTTGTTTTAAAAAAATATCAATACTATTTAATGTAACTATAGAAATGCCGAAGTAAAATATCCAAGAAAATCGGCCTAATGCTCTAAACTGTTTTATTATTCCTATGTAATCGAGCAAAGATTCTAGACGCCAAACAAAAGGCACACCCATCGAAAAAAGTAAACTTAATACACCACTTAATAATATTATTTTTTTAAAAGTAGTTAATACAAATGGCTGTATGTTTAGTTGTTTTTTAAAAATAATGACTAGGAAATTTAGGATTAAAAATATGCAGAAAAGACTTGGAATAAAACCAATGTAATCATATCCCTCTTCCAAGCCAACCCCATTTTTTTCTAAAAATAAAAAAGAAAAATTACTGCCCAAACTACTAATGCTTGATGTGAATATATCTTCACCTTTTGTAACAAAAGATAAAAAGCCCCATGGATTTTTGGGTCTGTCTGAAATCGGATCTGTTAATAATAAAAATAATTTTGAACCAATAAAAGATGTTGCAATAACCACTAATAAAGGGAAAACTGTTTTAATTTTTTTTAATATTAATTCTTTCTCAAAAATTAAATATCCAATACTCAACGTCAATATAGTCAATGATGAAATGGCAAAATTATAAATATGTAGAAAAGTTACAAGAAAGTTTAGTAAAAAAAGTGCAATTATATATTTGATTTTCTGCTCTTTAAAATAACTAATTACAAAATAAAAACTTCCAACAATAAAAAATGAATAAGACATTCCAAAATGCCAAAATGTTTTAAAAAGATTGGGTGACATTGCTGTAAATAGCAATCCAAAGAATGCGCTCAGGTATAAATTAATATCTAATTTCGATAATAATTTATAAAAAATATAGGATGAAAAAATAAAAGCCAATGGAGGCAGTATATTCATGATAAAAATGAAGTCGCCCATTGTTAAATGAAATAGGTCTCTTAAATAGGATAGAGGAACAGCAAGCAGCGGTTGATTGTCGGTATAAAAAACATGTTCATAAAACGGGAAATTCATCCCTTTAAATTTTGTCCCTTTGCCATATAAACAATGATATAAATAGGCATAATAATTTTTTATTCCATCGCCTCCTGAGGTATAGAGTGAAGTTGATAAGTTCATTAAAATGGTTCGAAACATGAACCATGTATAAATACAAGTGCCTACGACATTGATTGCGCTGGCAATGAATTTGTTGTTTTTCAAATATTGAAAATTCATAATAATAGTACAATATTAACTTATTTCATTTGGAATTATGCCAACTCATATTTTGTAACCAAGCTTTTTTTTATATATTTGCCTAAACTATTATTGCATTGAAAACTATTCTTGACAAGCGTAAATTTAATATCGTTATTGAACGTTTGGCACATCAATTAATAGAAAATCACTACGACTTTTCCAATTCAGTTATCATTGGCATACAGCCCAGAGGGATTTATTTATCGGATAGAATGGTGCCGTATATTGAAAAAATTATTGGTCATAAAATTAATTATGGTAAGCTCGATATTACTTTTTATCGAGATGATTTTGCGAAAGTGCTACACGTTCCAAATCAAACAGAAATTAATTTTTCTATTGAAAATAAACAGGTAATTTTAATAGACGATGTACTTTTTACGGGTCGTACAATTAGAAGTGCAATGGATGCCATTTTAGATTTTGGCCGTCCTCAAAAAGTAGAATTGCTTACATTAATTGATAGACGATACAGCAGACAACTGCCTATTCAAGCCGATTATGTGGGTTTGGTGATTGATTCTATAGTTAGTCAAAAAGTAAAAGTCTTTTGGAATGAAAAAGATAAAAAAGACGAAGTCATTCTTATAAACGAAAATAAATAAACAGGAAAAACGAATCATATGGCATTGAGCACAAAACATCTTCTTGGAATAAAAAACTTAACCAAACAAGATATTGAACTTATTTTTCAAACTGCCGATAATTTTAAAGCTGTTTTAAATCGCCCCATAAAAAAAGTACCTTCTCTTCGAGATACAACCATCGTAAATTTATTTTATGAAAATTCAACAAGAACACGGATCTCATTTGAGTTAGCCGAAAAAAGATTGGGTGCCGATACGATTAATTTTGCAACCAGTAGCTCCAGTGTTTCTAAAGGCGAAACGTTAATTGATACAGCAAAAAACATACTTTCCATGAAGGTGGATATGGTGGTTATGCGACACAACGTAAGCGGTGCGCCTCATTTTTTAGCCAATCATATTGATGCAGCCATTATCAATGCTGGCGATGGAACCAACGAACACCCTACACAAGCTTTATTAGATGCTTATTCTATCAGAGAGCAACATAAAAGTTTACAAGGTAAAAAAATTGCAATATGTGGCGATATTATGCACTCAAGGGTAGCATTATCTAATATTTATTGTCTGAAAAAATTGGGTGCCGAAATCACCGTAGCAGGCCCTCCAACTCTAATTCCAAAACACATCGACTCATTGGGTGTACATGTTACCTATAATGTTCAAGAAGCCTTGGAGTGGTGCGATGTAGCCAATATTCTTCGCATTCAATTAGAACGCCAAAACACCCCATTGTTTTCTTCTTTAAGAGAATATTCGTTGTATTATGGGGTTAATAAAAAGATGTTAGACAGTCTTAAAAAAGAAATCACGTTAATGCATCCTGGCCCAATAAATAGAGGGGTAGAATTAAGTTCAGATGCCGCAGACAGCCATCATTCAATTATATTAAATCAAGTAGAAAATGGAGTAGCCATTCGGATGGCGATTTTGTATTTGTTAGCAGGAAAAAATGAGTAGTTTGATTACAAGCTAATTTGAATAATTAAAAACGGAATACATTACATTTGCATAGATTGAAGGTTTTGTAAAAAAGTCAAATCAACAAAATATCAAATTAAAATAAAATGGGTTTATTCGATAAGTTATTTAATCGTAACAAAGTACAAGAAGAAGCAAAAGAAACGCTAGATAAAGGGTTGGAAAAAACCAAAGAAAGTTTCTTTTCAAAAATTACCAAAGCCGTTGCTGGTAAATCAACCGTGGATGCGGATGTTTTAGATGATTTGGAGGACGCGTTAATCATGTCGGATGTGGGTGTGGCTACAACTGTAGAAATCATCAAACGCATTGAAGATACTGTAGCTAAAGATAAGTATTTAGGTACAAGTGATTTGAACCGAATTCTACAAGAGGAAATGGTGAATGTTTTAACCGATGCACCCACTTTGGAATATCAAAATTTTGATTTACCTGCCGATAAAAAGCCCTATGTAATTTTAGTTGTGGGCGTAAATGGAGTTGGCAAAACGACTACGATTGGGAAGTTGGCTTACAATTTTAAAAATGCTGGTAAAAAAGTTGTTTTAGGTGCTGCCGATACATTTAGGGCCGCAGCTGTTGATCAATTAACGATATGGAGCGAACGCGTTGGAGTGGATATAGTAAAAAAAGAAATGGGTAGTGATCCAGCTTCTGTAGCTTTTGATTCTGTAAACAGTGCGGTGGCAAAAGGGGCAGATGTGCTAATTATTGATACAGCAGGTCGATTGCACAACAAAGGCTATTTGATGGACGAATTGACAAAAATTAAACGCGTGATTCAAAAAGTAATACCTGATGCACCGCACGAAGTATTGTTGGTTTTAGATGGAAGTACAGGTCAAAATGCGATTGAGCAAGCTAAACAATTTACTGCTGCAACTGATGTAACTTCTATTGCAGTTACAAAATTAGATGGTACTGCAAAAGGGGGAGTAGTTTTAGCCATTGCACATCAATTTAAAATTCCTGTAAAATATATTGGAGTTGGCGAGCAAATGAAAGATTTACAAGTGTTTAATAAATATGAATTTGTTGACAGTTTGTTTAACTTAAAATAATTCATTTTTTCAATAGCAAAATTGATCGACTCAGTTTTTAAATAAATAAGCAACTAATTTCCTTTTAAATACCTATTTGTTCAAAATTAAATTAGAATAAATAGGTATTTTATTATTGAAAATAATTCAAAAAATAAATCTTTTCTTTGCAAGATTAAATAGTATGAAGACTAAAAAATTACATAAAGACGTAGTGAATATTACCACTTTGGGATGTTCTAAAAATATGGTAGACAGTGAGGTGTTAAGTGGTCAACTTTTGGCCAATGGCATTGAAGTAAAACATGAATCGGAAAAACCTGATTATAATATTTCCATTATAAATACGTGTGGATTTATTGACAAAGCAAAAGAAGAAAGTATTAATACAATTTTGGAACATGTGGCTTTAAAAGAAGACGGACATCTTGAAAAAGTATATGTTACGGGTTGTTTAAGTGAACGATACAAAGGCGATTTAGAAACAGAAATTCCCGGAGTAGATGCCTGGTTTGGAACCATGGAATTGCCCAATATTTTAAAAGCGTTTGAAGCTGATTATAAAGCAGAATTAGTTGGCGAAAGACTTTTAAGCACTCCTAGTCATTATGCTTATTTGAAAATTTCTGAAGGATGTAATCGAACTTGTTCTTTTTGTGCGATTCCTTTAATGAGAGGAAAACATGTTTCTAAATCAATAGAAGATTTAGTGATAGAAGCTAATGGGTTGGTTAAAAAAGGAGTGAAAGAAATAATGCTAATAGCTCAAGAGCTCACTTATTATGGTTTGGATTTATACAAAGAAAGAGCATTGGGCAAATTGCTCAACGAATTGTGTGCGATAGAAGGAATAGAATGGATTCGATTGCATTATGCTTATCCTCATAAGTTTCCAATGGATATTTTAGAAGTGATAAAATCGCAGCCTAAAATTTGTAACTATTTAGATATGCCTTTGCAACATGTTTCAGATAATATGTTGAAGGCAATGAAAAGACAAATCACTCGACAAGAAATGATGGATTTAATCAAAGACATCCGAAAAGTGATTCCTGATATTTGTTTGCGTACGACTCTAATTGTTGGTTTTCCAGGAGAAACAAAAGAAGATATTGAAGATTTGAAAGATTTTTTAGAAGAAATAAGATTCGATAGAGTAGGCGTATTTACGTATTCTCATGAAGATGATACCAGTGCTTTTGCTTTGGAAGACAATATTTCAGATGAGGAAAAAGAAGAACGTGCAGCAGAAATTATGAGCGTTCAACAAGATATTTCATTGGCTAAAAACGAAGAAAAAGTAGGCCAAGTTTTTAAAGTAATTGTAGATAAAAGAGAATCTGGAAGATATATCGGAAGAACTGAATTTGACAGTGTAGAAGTTGATAATGAAGTGATAATTAATACTAAAAAGAAATTAAAACCCGGCGATTTTGTACAAGTTAAAATCACCAAAGCATATGATTTTGATTTAGAAGGTGAGTTGGTTTAATTGAAATTTATATTTCGAAAACCATTCCTTCCAAAGCCAATTCAGTATGTTCAAAAATTGGCTTTGCTTCATTTAAAAAAGGTTGTAGATCTTTGTATTTTGAAGAGAAATGTCCAATGATCAGTTTTTTTATTTTCCCTTCAAAAGCAATGGTAGCTGCTTGCTTTGCCGTTGAATGAAATCGTTGAGTCGCTTTTTCATTATTTTCCTCGGTATATGTTGTTTCATGATATAACAAATCGCATTCTGCAATATCAGGTATGATTTCGGGTGCAAAACGAGTATCTGCTGCAAAACAATATACTTTTTGAGGCAAGCCCGCTTGTGTTACCCATTCATTCTTTATAATTTCACCAGTAGGATATGTGTAATCTTCGCCATCTGTTAATCGTTTATAGAAATATTTCGGGATTTCATAATCTCTTAAATTATTGGGCACCAAAACTCGTTTGCGCTTTTTTTCTGTAAACTTAAAACCATGCGTTGGCACACTGTGATAAACAGGAAAACAATCGATTTGAAATTTTTCTTGATTTACTAAAGTTTCCGCTTTCCCTTCTTCTAAAAAATGATAATGAATGGTATAACCCAATGCAAATGGTAATTGCAATTCAATGATTTTTTTAATTTCTTTTGGGCAATATAAATACAAATCTCGTTCACGTCCTTTCAACGACATAGAGCTTATTAAACCTACTAAACCTAAATAATGATCACCATGTACATGACTAATAAATATGTGATTGATTTTGTCAGACTTGATGTTAAATTGTTGCATGCGCATTTGACAACCTTCGCCACAATCCATTAAAAAGAGTTGTTCGTTAATGTCAACTACTTGTGCGGTAGGATAGCGGCCAAACGCAGGTAAAGCAGAATTGTTTCCTAGAATAGTAACTTTCAAAATTTAATTAAATGATTTAATTCCTTTCACTTTGAATGAAAAATATTGCTGTGCAAAATAGCTAAATGCGATGACTAAAATAGTCGTTATGTTTTTTGAAATAAACGCATTGATATGAAAGATGTCTTTAAATAATTTGATTAAAAAAACACTTAATGCAAAGCTAGCGAGTGCGGTTAGTCCATATCTAAAGAGTTGTATTCTTCCTCTTAATTGACTTTCTGTAAACACAATATATCTATTGAAAATAAAACCTAATGGAAAGCTTATTGAAAAAGATATAATTTGAGAAATGGTATGTGGTTTGAAAGGGTTTGTAAACAATAGTACATCATTTTCTTTAAAAATAAAATAATTTAAAAAGTTAAATAAACAAGTATCGATTACCACAATAGTGCCTCCACAAACCATATATTTAAATGTTTGTAAAGGA
>CANHJA010000032.1 GCA_947460795.1 Bacteroidota bacterium
ATTCAACCAACAATTAACCCATTATTTAAAACACGTGCATTTGAAGAAAGTTTAATGCACTGGGCTGGAAATACAGTTTCTCATTATGATTTTGTGAAAAATTATTGGATGGGTAAATTAGGCAGTCAAGTAGCTTTTGATACTGCTATACAAACTGGTTTGGTAAATACAAACGAAGTAACAATGGCTGGCGCTGCTTTCTCTGGAAATGTAGCTGATGCTACTGCTAAAATAGCAGCTATCAAAGGAGGTAAACATGAATTAGTGATTTACGAAAAAGTAGGAATTGGTCGTGGTGGCGCTTGGAGTAACAACCCTTGGTTACAAGAAATGCCAGATCCGATTACAAAATGTACTTGGGACAATTACGTAATTATGTCTCCTAATAAAGCAAAAGAATTAGGAGCTGAACATACAGATTTAAACGAAGTTGAAAGACCAAAACATGTATTTGCTATTAAAGCAAATGGTGTTGAAGTAAAATTACCAGTTTTAGTAGTTCCTGGTATGCACGACGAAGTAATCGCTATTGCTGTTGGTTACGGACGCGATAAAGGAGTTGGTAAAGCAGCTTATGCAAAAGATGTTAAAATGGGAGAAAATGTATATCCAATGGTATCGAAAGATGCTGCAGGAAATGCAAACTTCTATGCTTATAATGTGGAAATAGCAACAACAAAAGAAATGTATCCTTTGGCTATCACACAAACACATCATACATATCAAGCGGATAGACCTATCATTCATGAATTTACATTTGATGAATTTAAGAAAAATCCTAATGAATTGTATAATGAAAGAAAAGAAGAATTAGAACATTTCACACACAGCTTTGATGCGCCACATGGTGAGCATGGAAACGCACACGGTGCAGCACATGGAGTAGCGGCAGCAGCTGCTGTTGCACATGAGCCTACAAAAGCAGATGAAGATTGGCAAAAAGCCTATAGAGAAAATGGTACATTATATCCTAATCACGAAGCATTAGGAATGAAATGGGGAATGAGTATCGATTTATCAAGCTGTATTGGTTGTGGTGCTTGTACGATTGCTTGTCAAGCAGAAAACAATGTTTCGGTAGTAGGTAAAGAGCAAGTGATGAAAGCGCATGATATGCATTGGATTCGTATTGATCGTTATTTTGCAGGAGATCCTACCAAACCAGATTCAATTCAAACATTATTCCAACCAATGATTTGTCAACATTGTGATAACGCTCCTTGTGAGAATGTTTGTCCGGTGAATGCAACCAATCACAGCAGTGAAGGAATGAATCAAATGGCATATAACCGTTGTATTGGTACAAGATATTGTGCAAACAACTGTCCATATAAAGTTCGTCGTTTCAACTGGAGAGATTGGAATGAAGCAGATTGCTTCGATGACAATGTATTTGAAGATGGACGTAGAGACGATATGAATGACAACATTACTCGTATGGTTTTAAATCCTGATGTAACCGTTCGTAGTCGTGGTGTAATGGAAAAATGTAGTTTCTGTGTACAACGTTTACAAGGTGCAAAAGCAACCGCTAAAAAAGAAGGAAGAACCATGAGAGATGGCGAAGCGAAAGTAGCTTGTCAACAATCTTGTCCTACCGATGCAATTGTTTTTGGAAACGTAAACGATAGAGAAAGTAACATTTTCAAAATTCGTTATGAAGAACAAAAAGAGCGTGTATTCCATGTTTTAGAAGAAATTCATACGTTACCAAACGTTAATTATTTATCTAAAATTAGAAACACAACTATTTTATCTGGTGCTCATCATGAAGAAGGAGAAGCACACACAGCAGCTAAAACGGAAACAGCAAATCATCATTAATAAAAAATTGAATAATTGTTTTAAACAATTTGAAAAAATAAATAAGTATGCATTTAAAGTACGAATCGATAATTAGAGAGCCATTAGTAGATGGAAATAAAACCTATCATCAGATAACTGAAGATATTTGCGCTCCAATTGAAAGAGAACCTTCAAAACTTTGGAGACTTGGTTTCTTAATGTCATTATCATTATTAGGTTTTGGAGCATTTAGTATTGTTTGGGAAGTATATTGGGGTACTGGTGTATGGAATTTAAACAAAACCATAGGATGGGGTTGGGATATTACCAACTTCGTTTGGTGGGTTGGTATAGGTCATGCTGGAACCTTGATTTCTGCTATCTTATTACTATTCCGTCAAGGTTGGAGAACCGGTGTAAATAGAGCTGCTGAAGCCATGACGATTTTTGCCGTTATGTGCGCAGGACAATTTCCTATTTGGCACATGGGTCGTGTTTGGGATGCGTTTTTCGTTTTACCTTATGGAAATACACGTGGACCATTGTGGCCTAACTTTATTTCGCCATTATTATGGGACGTATTTGCAATTTCTACCTATTTCACGGTATCATTGTTATTCTGGTATTCTGGTTTAATTCCTGATTTTGCAACTTTAAGAGATAGAGCACAAACAAAATTCAGAAAAATGGCTTATGGTTACGCTTCATTTGGTTGGGCAGGAAGTGCAAAACACTGGCAACGTCATGAAATGTTATCATTGGTATTAGCAGGTTTAAGTACACCTTTAGTACTTTCTGTACATACAATTGTATCTTTTGACTTTGCTACATCAATCGTTCCAGGTTGGCATACAACAATTTTCCCTCCTTATTTCGTAGCAGGAGCCGTATTCTCTGGTTTTGCAATGGTACAAACGTTATTAATTTTAACTCGTAAAATATTAAAATTAGAAGAATATATTACATTAGGACACATTGAAGCAATGAATAAAGTAATTGTATTAACTGGTTCAATTGTAGGGGTTGCTTATTTAACCGAGTTATTTATCGCATATTACAGTGGTGTAATTTGGGAACAAGAAGCATTCCGATTAAGAGTTTTAGGACCTTATTGGTGGGCATATTGGGGTATGATGTTATGTAACGTGGTTTCTCCTCAATTGTTTTGGTTTAAAAAATTACGTCGTAATGTTTGGTTTACATTCTTTATGTCAATCATCGTAAATATCGGGATGTGGTTTGAGCGTTTTGTAATCATCATGTCTTTACACCGTGATTATTTACCATCAAGTTGGAGTTACTATACACCATCTTGGACAGAGGTAGCTTTCTATTTAGGATCATTCGGATTATTCTTTACTTGTTATTTCTTATTTGCAAAATACTTCCCAGTGATTGCGATTGCAGAGATTAAGTTTATCTTAAAAACAAGTGGTGACAATTATAAAAAAGATATGGAGAAATATGAACACCAAGAAAACGAAGTGTTCCTTGCTGAACAATCTCATCATCATTAATAAGTAATCAAGAGAATTAACAATTAATAATTAACAATTAATAATTATAAAAGTGAGTATAAAAAAATTTGCAGTAGCAGTTTACGACGACGAAGCAGTGTTATTTCCTGCTGTAAAAAAAGTACGTAGTGCTGGATATAAAATACATGATGTTTATACCCCATTCGCTGTTCATGGATTGGACGTTGCATTGGGACAAAAAGAAAGTGATTTACACATCGCAGGTTTCATTTATGGAATTACTGGAACGTGTACTGCATTAGGTTTTATGGGATGGATTTTTACAACCGATTGGCCTCAAAACTTTGGTGGTAAACCTCATTTTCCACTACCAGCATTTATTCCGATTACCTTTGAGTTAACCGTTTTATTTGCTGCTGTAGGTATGGTTTTGACATTTTGTTATTTAAACCAAATTATGCCAGGTGTAAAAAAACATATTTTTCATCCTCGTCAAACAGATGATAAATTTGTAATGGTGATAGAAGTAAATGATACCAATGAAGCAGAAACATTAGCAATGTTGCAATCAACTGGTGCTGAATTAACAGAAACACAAATTGCTGAATCAGACTGGTGGTATGGACGTTTTGACAAAAAAGAAGATTACGAAATTCAACAACAATTAGCATAAAAAAAATGAGAAAACTAACATTATATATATTATTTGTATTCGCTACTTCATTGGTTGTTTCTTGTAGTGAATATAATCGTAAACCAGGACGTACTTATGCGCCTGATATGGTTTATTCTCGTGCTGTTGATTATTACAATGGAACAGAAAAAATTGAAGCAGAAAAAGGATCTTATAACAAAATGCCAGTAAAAGGAACTGTTGCAAGAGAGCAAGCTTTACCTGATCATATTTCTGAATTGGATACATTGGCTGCTAACGCAAATACATGCAGTTTCACTTTTGGTGAAAAAGATATTGAAGAAGGTAAGCGTTTATTTTTAATACATTGTGCAATTTGCCACGGTGAGCAAATGGACGGAAATGGACCTTTGTATAATAGCGGAAAATTTGCGGCTATGCCTGCTAACTTGAAATCAGGTGAAAAATATTTAAAATTCACTCAAGGTAGAATTTATCATGCAATTGTTTATGGAAAAAATACCATGGGTTCATATGCAAGTCAATTAGATACGAAACAACGTTGGAAAATAGTAGCGTACATTAAAAAAGTACAAAGCGAAAATGGCGGAGAAGCATTTACTATGGTAAAAGGTGAAAATGCTGCAAGAGATACCACGAAAGTAGAAGACAAAAAAGCAATACATTAATCAACATTTAATAAAAAAGAAGTAGAAGATGTTAAAACAAGAATTTATAGTACCAAAATCATTAAAAACAACGAGCATTGTTTTAATGTTAATTGGTTTAGTAGGATTAGTAGTAGGAGCAGTTACATTATTACCTGGTAATGCTTTGGCACAAACACAGTTTTGGGCTTCATTGATGCATAATGCAATTTTCTTTTTATTAATTTCTGTAGGGAGCTTATTTATTTTAAGTGCAACCAGTTTAGCACAAGGTGCATGGATTGTTTCATTCAGAAGAATTCCAGAATCAATTGGTAGCATGTTATATGTATTTGCAGCAATTGCAGGTGTTTTATTATTGTCGTTTGTATGGACAAATAATACCAACATATATGCTTGGTTACAAGATGGTTTTAATCCCCACAACTCATTAAATACCTTGAAAAATTTCTTTTTAAGCAAAGGGTTTTTCACATTTTGGACAATATTAGTATTGGTTTTATGGAGCTGGTTTGGTGTTAAATTAAGAGAAATTTCAGTAAAACAAGATACTGATACAAAAGGATCAACTAAATTATATTGGAAAAATTTTAATTTTTCTGCAGGGTTTTTATTTGTATTTGCTTTATCATTAGCCTCTACTATTCCTTGGTTATGGATTATGAGTATTGATTCTCATTGGTTCTCTACCATGTTTAGTTGGTATACATTTGGAAGTTCATTTGTAAGTGGAATGAGTATGATCATGCTTTGGGTTTTATATTTAAAAAGAAAAGGCTATTTAGATGTTGTTTCTGAAGAACACGTACATGATTTAGGTAAATTTATGTTTGCGTTTAGTATATTTTGGACCTATTTATGGTTCTCACAATTTATGTTAATTTGGTATGCAAACATTCCTGAAGAAACTATTTATTTCCAAATTAGAATGCACGGACCTTACCGATTCTTTTATTGGTTGAATTTAATTTTAAACTTTGTATGTCCTATTTTAATATTAATGCCAAGACCTAACAAACGTAACTATTTCGTTGTTTCATTGGTTGCAGTGATTATTATTTTTGGACATTGGATAGATTTTTTCCAAATGATTATGCCAGGAACTACCGTTAGAGAAAATTGGGATAAACCATTTGTATTAAGTTTATTTATAGCGTGTGGTTTTGTAGGCTTAATTATTTATTTAGTAGCCAATAAATTGACAAAAGCACCATTGATTCCACAAAACAACCCATTATTTAAAGAAACAATCATTCATATTAGCTAAAAAAGATTAATTTATTATGTCAGGATTATTATTAGTACTTCTTGTTGTTTTAATATTTGTTGTGCTTTATCAAGTTTCACGATCCAGTGAAATTGTAGCACAATTGCAAGGAGAAGAAGCATTCGATAAAAAGAGAAATAAAATTTTAGGCTATTCAATGTTGGTGTTGTTTGCAGCCTTTATGATTGGAATTGTTTGGTGTCATCAATACATGATGCCATTAATGGGACCTGAAGCTGCTTCTGACCATGGTCAACAGTACGATTTTATGTTTGAAGTAACTTTGTGGGTAACAGGAACTGTATTCTTGTTGACACAATTTTTATTATTTTGGTTTAGCTTCAAATACAGAAGAGTAGGGAATAAAATACCTCACTTTTTTGCACACAGCACTAAATTAGAGTTAATTTGGACTAGTATTCCAGCAATAGCAATGGCTGTATTGGTAGCGATAGGATTAAAAGCTTGGTTTACCATGACAGATAAAGCACCCAAAGGAGCGATGCAAATTGAAATTATCGGTAAACAATTTAACTGGATTTCTCGTTACCCAGGTGCAGACATGGAATTAGGAAAAAAATACTATACCAACATTAATGAGAAAGACAACATCTTAGGTTTAGATTGGAAAGATAAAGCAACGAAAGACGATATCATCATTCCAAATGGTGAATTAAGATTAGTGAAAGGAAAACCAGTAGAATTGATTATTGGATCAAGAGATGTAATTCATGATGTAGGTTTATCACACTTCAGAATGAAAATGGATGCTGTGCCAGGAATTTCTTCAAGATTATGGTTTACTCCATTATTCACAACAGAAGAAATGAAAGCAAAAACAGGCAATCCTAATTTTGTATATGAACTTTCTTGTGATCAAATGTGTGGAAAAGGACACTATTCTATGAGAGCTGTAATTATTGTTGAAACGCAAGCTGAACATGATGCTTGGTTAGCAAAACAACAATCATATTATGCTCAAAATCATCCAGAAGAATTTCCTGCTCCGGCTGCAGAACCTGCAAAAACAGATTCTACTAAACAAATAACAATGAATAATTAATTTAGTAATTAAGATTAAGATATAAAAAAATGAGTAACGAAGCAACATTACACGCACACGACGAACACGCACATGACCATGGTCACGATCATGGACATCATGAGCATGAACATCATGAACCCCATTTCTTTTCGAAGTATATCTTCAGCATGGATCATAAAATTATCTCCCGTCAATTTTTAATTACCGGTATTTTTTGGGCTATCGTTGGAGGTTTAATGTCTGTATTTTTCCGTTTACAATTGGGTTTCCCTGAGCAAACATTCAAAGTCTTATCTGCATTTTTAGGAGATTGGGCAAAAAATGGTAAAATGGATCCAGAAATGTATTATGGTTTAACTACTATACATGGAACCGTATTGGTTTTCTTTGTATTAACAGGTGGTTTAAGTGGTACATTTAGTAATTTCTTAATTCCATTGCAAATTGGTGCGCGTGATATGGCATCTCCTTTCTTAAACATGCTTTCATTTTGGTTTTTTGCCATTGCGAGTGTGGTAATGTTTGGATCATTATTTATCACAACAGGCCCAGCATCAGGTGGTTGGACAACTTACCCTCCATTGAGTGCATTAAAAGAAGCTTCTATGGGTTCTGGATTAGGAATGGATTTATGGTTGAGTAGTATGGCTTTATTTGTTGTATCATCATTACTTGGAGGTATCAACTATATCGTTACTATTTTAAATATGAGAACAAAAGGAATGACAATGACTCGTTTGCCATTAACTATTTGGGCGTTCTTATTTACTGCAGTATTAGGAGTTTTATCTTTCCCAGTATTGTTATCAGCTGCCGTATTATTATTATTTGATCGCCATGCTGGAACAAGTTTCTATTTATCTGAAATATTTGTAGCTGGTAAAGCATTGCCTAATGTAGGTGGCTCACCAATTTTATATCAACATTTATTCTGGTTCTTAGGTCATCCAGAGGTTTATATCATCATGTTACCAGCAATGGGTATGGCATCTGAAATTTTAAGTACGCATTCAAGAAAACCAATTTTTGGATACTTGGCTATGGTTTTATCAATAATTGGAATTACTGTTTTAGCGTTTTTAGTTTGGGCACATCACATGTTTGTAACCGGTATGAGTCCGTTTTTAGGAGGTGTGTTTGTATTATTAACTTTATTAATTGCCATCCCTTCTGCAGTAAAAGTATTTAACTGGTTAACTACAATTTGGAAAGGAAATATTCGTTTCACTGTTCCAATGATGTTTGCATTAGGGTTTGTTTCATTATTTATCTCTGGTGGATTAACAGGCTTATTCTTAGGAAACTCTGCATTGGATATTCACTTACACGATACGTACTTTGTAATTGCTCACTTCCATATTGTAATGGGTATTTCTGCATTCTTTGGAATGTTTGCTGGTATCTATCATTGGTATCCAAAAATGTATGGTCGATTCATGAATAATACATTAGGTTACATTCATTTCTTTGTAACTTTTATTGGATCATATGTAATTTTCTGGCCAATGCATTATGAAGGAGTTGCAGGTATGCCTCGTCGTTATTACGACTTTAGCGCTTGGGAATCTTTCAAACAATTTGGAGAGTTAAATCAAATGATTTCTGTAGCAGCAATTATTGTTTTCTTTGCTCAATTATTATTTGTATTCAATTATTTTGTGAGTATTTGGAAAGGTAAAAAAGTAACTGATCCGAATCCTTGGCAAGCAAATTCATTAGAGTGGACTACTCCAATTAAACCAGGTCACGGTAACTGGGATGGTCCAATTCCTGAAGTACATCGTTGGGCTTACGACTATAAAGATAATGGAGAAGGTGGAGACTTTATTCCACAACACATTCCATTAAAAGAAGGAGAAGAAAGTCATTAATAATAAATAGATTAATATTTTTAAATTCCAAATTCCAAATAATACTTGTTTGGAATTTGGAATTTTATTATTTGAAACAATATATACTGTGATAAAGCAAAAACTAAAAGATTACCAGCAATTAATGAAACTCAACTTAAGCATGTTGGTTGTTTTTTCGAGCATTGTAGGCTATTTAATGGTTCCAGAAATTAAGGAGGTTCAAATCAGTAAATTAGTTTTGCTGTTTTTAGGAGGTATGCTAGTTACAGCTGCAGCCAATGCAACAAATGAATTGCTTGAACAAGACACTGACGCACTCATGAAAAGAACCATGACAAGACCGTTGCCTGATAAAAGAATGTCAAATAAAGAGGCCGCTATTTTTACTGGCATTGTATTGTTTGTAGGTTTATACATTTTGTATCATTTTTTCAATCCATTGTCTGCATTTATTGCATTCATTAGCTATTTACTCTATTCATTTTTATACACCCCATTAAAAAAAATAACTGCTATATCAGTTTTAGTTGGTGCAATACCAGGCTCGCTTCCCTGTTTAATAGGATGGGTTGCTGCAACTAATCACATGGGTAGTTTAGCCGCTTGGACACTTTTCATTTTACAATTCTTTTGGCAGTTTCCTCACTTTTGGTCAATAGCTTGGATAGGTCATGAAGATTATGAAAAGGCAGGTATGAAAATGCTTCCCAAAGAAGGGAAAATTGGACAATATACAGCCTTTCAGTGTGTATTATACAGTGCAGTTTTAATTCCATTAAGTGCTTTACCAATGATTGCTATGCCTGAAACATACAGCTGGATTTCATTTGCAGGTTTAGTGATTGCTGCTACTTGGATGTTGTATAATTCAATTCTTTTTTTAAAAGACACTTCAGATTTGAAAGCACGAAAAGTTATGTTCGCATCATTTGTATATTTACCATTAACCTTGGTTTCATTGATTTTAGATAAGTTTATTTAAAAGTGATAAACTAAAATAGTTATTTTATCTTCATAACATGAAATCAATGCATACAAAAGCAAGCATCCAATTTATTTTCTTTACGTTATTGTTAGATGTGATTGGTTTTGGAATAATCATTCCGGTAATGCCCGAGATGATAGCCAGCCTCAAAGGAATTTCAATAAATGAAGCAAGTAAATACGGCGGATACCTTTTAACAAGCTTTGCTATTGCTCAATTTTTCAGTTCTCCAATTATGGGGAGTTTAAGTGATCAATATGGGAGAAGACCAGTTTTGTTATTTTCTTTATTTGGTTTTTGCATCGATTATTTATTTTTAGCTTTTGCTCCATCGTTTGGTTGGCTAATGGTTGGACGAGTCATTGCAGGAATTACAGGAGCTAGTTTCACTACAGCAAGTGCCTATATTGCAGATATTAGCACCAGTGAAACTCGAGCAAAAAACTTTGGAATGATAGGAGCTGCATTCGGTATGGGTTTTATAATTGGACCAGTTTTAGGAGGCCTTTTAGGGAAATTTGATACCAAATGGCCTTTTTATGCCAGTGCCATTTTATGCTTTATTAATTTACTTTACGGCTATTTTGTTTTGCCCGAATCCCTCAGCAAAGAAAATCGCAGATCGTTTGATATTAAAAGAGCAAATCCTTTTACTACGATTTTAAAATTAAGAAAATATAAAAACATTGGTTGGTTGATGTTTGCTTTTTTCTTATTGTATTTAGGTTCTCAAGCAGTGCAAAGCAATTGGAACTATTTTACCATATATCAATTTAATTGGAGTAAAGATTTAGTGGGTTATTCGTTGGGATTGGTAGGAATTTTAGTGGGTGTTGTGCAAGGTTTATTGATAAAACGTTCTGTAGCTTTGCTAGGCAATGAAAAAAGTGTTTATATCGGTTTTGGATTATATGCCCTTGGTATGTTTTTATTTTCATTTGCTTCACAAGGTTGGATGATGTTTGTTTTTTTAATTCCATATTGTCTTGGTGGAATTTCAGGACCCTGCATTCAAAGCATCATGACTACAGAAGTTCCAGCCAACGAACAGGGCGAATTACAAGGTGGTTTAACAAGTTTGCAAAGTTTGACAACCATTTTTGGACCCTTAATGATGACCAATTTATTTTATTTTGCAACCAAACCAAATGCTACATTTCATTTTCCGGGAGCCCCTTTTTTTCTAGGAGGTATTTTTATGGCAGCAAGTTTTTTTATTACATTTCGATTGCTCAGAACACAAAAATAGCTTGGGACAGAAAATGCGATTCAACTATTATTAAGAGACAAAAATGGATTCGAAAAATTGTGTTACATCCATTTTACAACAATATTATGTACAAATCAACCTCGAAATTTTTCCTTAAAAACTTATAAAATAGGATAATTTTTTAGTTATAAAATAGTTCTCATATATTCAAGCGTTTAAAAAATAAAATAATAACAATATGAAATATGCATATTATTTTTGTTAAAAATAGCTGTTATGAAATATTTTTACGTTTTTGTTTTATGCTTATTGTTATTTGCATGTAAAAAACAAGCTGTTGATGATTCACCTATTCAATCAAATTGGTTATTGCCTTTGATCAAAGGCAACCTTTCATTGAATGAGTTGACCAAGTTGGAAGGAGAATCATTTGAATATCAAATAACTCCCAATGATATAGGAATGCCAACAAATCAAACGGTTAGCTCACCAAGTTTTAAAATTAATTTTATAGGACCTTTTGTAATACCAATACAAGATATCATAAAATATTTAAAGGTAGACACGATAGAAATAGGTATGAAAATTCATAATTTATTTCCTGTAAAATTTAATTCAGGTTTTACAGCCACTTTGCGTAGTTCAAAAGACACAACAACCAACAATAATATTTTATTTTCTACCACATTTACTAATGCGTTACAATCAAATGGGAAAGATAGTTTGACATTAAATATCACCAATGTTACTATGAATGATTCTGTTTATTTTTTTATAGAAGATCTGCAGATTGATGCTTTTACCAATGTGATTTTTAACGAAAATATACCTATTGAGTTTTCTATAAATAAAGTAAGATTGAATGAAGTTGCTTTGTATTCAAATCAGTCAATTGATTTAGCCGATACTGTTGCATTTGATCCTGGTGATTTGAGTAGCGTATATAATTCAGCTATTAATGATAGTTCAGTTTCTGGATACTTGAATTTTTATACCGATAATGGAATACCCATTTTTACTAGATTGCAAATGATATTTATGAAAGATGCTGTGAGAACAGATTCAGTGTTTGAAAATTCGTTTATACTTGAAGGTGCAAGTGTAGATGGCGGTGGAAAGCCTACTAATATTGTCAGTAAAAAAAATGTCGTAAACATTCGAAAATCTAAATTAAAAAATATTGAAGGTAGTAATAAAATTGTCTACTCGTTATCAATTAATACCAATGGTTATCCTGTACCCTATGTGGTAATTAATAAAAATAATTTACTAGGGTTACAAATAGTGAGTGATTTGAAATTGATTATAAACCCTTTTAAATTTTAAGGAATGAAAAAAATTAGTTTACTTTTTATAAGCATAGTTTGTCATCAAATTTTGTTTGCACAAATTAATATCGCGTCTATGCATAATCAAAATGCTGATGCAGAAAATTCTTTTTTAAATCCTTCTATGATTGGCAATGAATATAAGAATTTTAAGATTTCTTTTTTGCCTTTTTACGCCAATTTCGGAAATAATTTTACTTCAGCAGGTGATGTTATAAATTATGTAAAAGAATTTAATCAGAAGGGTGATTCAATACAGGTTAATACATCAACTGTAAATGGTATAATGAATAACTTTAAAAAAACGAATTTGATTTATGCAGGTGCAGACGTTACGTTATTAAATCTAGGCTTAAATATTCATCGAAAAAGAAAAGTTTTTTTAGAATTTCAACTTTCAGCAAGACAACATGTTCATGCGAACATTTCTTTTCCTGAAGAATTATTTTATTTATTCTACAAAGGCAATCAGTTTTATGAAAATCAAACGATTGATATTTTACCTAAAATAAATGCCATACAGTATGCAGATTATGGATTAAATGTGGCGAAAAATTTTCATTTTAAATTAAATCAAAAAACAAATTTAATAATTAAACCAGCAGTTCGTTTTCGTTATTTAGTGGGTAATGCAAATATAAATACTCAAAATTCAAAACTTGATTTTTATACCGCACCTGATGGTCGTTACATTGAAGCTTCATTAAATGGACAGATTTTACAAAGTTATATCAATGAAAAAACATTTAGTAATTTGAATATAAATTCACTCTCAAGTATAATTACAAAGGGTGCAGGTACTGGATTTGGAATGGACTTTGGGGTATCAGCAAAGATAAATGATCAAATATCAGCAAGCATCTCAATGGTTGATAACGGATCAATTCAATTTAAAGAAAATGCTTATACAATCAGTTCAAAATATACATATAGATGGGAAGGCTATGATTGGAATAAAAATATTGACAGTTTTATTATTAAAAAGGATTTGTTGAATTTAGACTCAACAGCAGGTGCTTATAAAGTTAATATTGGTTCTAAATTAATGATTAGTGGAAGTTATGGTTTTGGTAAAAAAGCGCTATTTAAGCGTTATTTAAATCATTATCATCACACTGTTTCATTGTTTTATGTGCAAGGTTTTCAAAATTATTTAAATGCTACAAAATCACCAATGATTTCGGTAGGATATAGTTATCGATTGAAAAATATTTTAAATGCTGGAGTAAATGCCAGTTTAGGAGGACTAACAGGAAACTCGTTAGGGGCACATCTTCATTTTGGAATAGGTCCAATCCAATTTGGTTTAGCAACTAATAGTTTAGGTTATTTAGTAAGTAAATACAACGCTAGAGGAGTCGATTTGCAATTTTATTCCGCCTTCAATTTTTAATTTTATTAAAAGCGCACTCATTATAAATCACCTAATATTGGCCGTAGCACAATGTCTTCAACAACTGCTTGATTCGATAGTTGATAGGCATTCCAAAGTACATCAGCAATGTCGGATGCTTTCATAATTCTCTCTTCATCAATGCCACTGCCAATCCAAGAGTCAGACATGGTAGCACCTGGATTAATCGTAGTCACTTTCACTAAATAAGGCTTTAATTCTTCTCGTAAATTTTTAGAAAAACCTTGCAATGCAAATTTGCTAATACTGTATGCTCCTCCATTTTTATATGCTTGTAAACCAGCAATAGAACCCATATTAAAAATGTGTCCAAATTTTTGAGATTGCATTTTAGGTACTATTAACCGAGTTAAATGATAAGCAGAATATAAATTGGTTTCAATCATTTTTTCTATGGCGCCATCTGCTTCCGTGGTGATGTCACCTGGCAAATAAGAACCTGCATTATTAACTAAAATATCTATCGTTGAAAAATTTTTCAAACACTGTTCTCCAAATAATTGGGCGTCTTTTTTTTTGCTTAAATCGGCAACCATTGTAAAAATACGAACAGCAGGATTTAAAATCTCTAATTGAGATTTTGTCTCTTGCAATTGTTTTTCATCTCTTGCACAAATTGCGATATTGATATTTTGCATCACTAATTTTTCAGCAATAGCTTTGCCA
>CANHJA010000033.1 GCA_947460795.1 Bacteroidota bacterium
ATATAGTGGAAACAGAAAGTGAAATTCACAAAGGTAAAGGCTACCGATTTTTCCCACATAAATTAAAAGGAGAAGGTTTCTTTTTGGCTTGTTTTAAAAAGAAAGATGGCTCAATGAAAGACATTCCGTATGAAAAAAATAAAAATAAATTAGCAATTGAAAGTGAAGTTTTGACAAATTATATTGACATGAATGGCCTAGTTGCTATCAATCAAAACAGCAATATTTTATTAATGCAGGAAAATCACGTAGCTTATTATAATGCATTAACATCTCAATTAAAATTAATAAAAAAAGGAATTTTAGCTGGGCAAATCATTCGAAATGAATTAATACCTGATCACGAATTAGCAATGTGTTCAAAAATCAATAAAGGAATAAAATCAACAGAATTAACTATTAATGAGGCTATTTTATATTTAAAAAAAGAAAATATAAGCTTAAGTGATTCCCCTAAAGGTTGGCTATTGGTACAATTTCAACAACAAAATTTAGGTTGGGTAAAAAATATTGGAAACAGAGTAAACAATTATTATCCATCGAATTATCGAATATTGAGCAAAAACATTTTGCCCTCTAAATAAAAAAAAAGAGATTTGCCCACCAAATTATTTACAAAATAATGAAACAACTGTTATTCTTACTTTTATTGATTCCATTTTTTAGCTTTTCAAATAATATAGAAATATCCAGATGCAACATAACGAATGAAGGTAATTTTGTTACATACAAAGCAATAAAAGAAGAAAGTATTGCAGATATAGCAAAAAAATTCTGTGTAAAAACAGTAATGCTTTTAAAGTTTAATAATGTATCATTAAACGATAATATTAAAATTAATCAAACGATATCTATCCCTTTAACTGAAACTAATTATTTTAAGCTAAGTGGCATAAAAAATTCAGCAGGTTTTATTCCCATTTATTATTTTTTAGAATCAAATACTATCAAAAAAAATCTATGTGTTCAATTGGGGATTTTAGTACAAACATTTGATAAATGGAATCATACGGAACACACAGATAAATTAATTTCAGGAGAAGAGTTTTTTATAGGATGGTTAAAAATAGATACAAACACCCAAATAAACTTTTCAGCAAATGAAATAAGAAGAAAAGAGATAACTAATAATATACTAGTAGATGATCATAAAATGCATCCAACTTATGGAACTCCATCCAAAATAGCAAACGGCTACAATACTTTAAAAGAGAAAAAAAAGATTTCACCGATTCAAAAAAGACTAAACAAATTCAGGTTTAATCCCAATAAAATAAAAAAATTGTATGGTCAATCATTGGCAAATATTAAAAAAATATTCAAATCTAACGTTACGAACAAGGATATAATTATAAAAGACAATAAACCAACAACAGATACAATAAAAAATCAAGAAATAGTAACTGAAGAAAAATCAAAAGTTTATTCAGAATCGAAAATCAGTATCAAAAAAGAAATAGAATCTACAGAATTAAAAAAAATAAAAGAAGGAAATGCATCTCTATTTTATGCTGGAAATAGAAATGGGAAATTTTATGTTGTAACGAATATAGCCGCTAAAGGAGCAACCATAAAAGTAACGAATATCAAAAATGGGAAAAACATTATGGCTGAAGTAATCGGTGGATTATCGAATGAAGACATTAATAAAGGAATATTAATAAGAATAAGTGATAATTCAAAATTGCCATTGGTTGTTACCAGTAAGATATTCTATGTGAAAGTAAATTATTAAAAACTATTTTAACACGATGAAAATTTTAGTTATCCGTTTTTCTTCAATTGGTGATATTGTATTAACAACCCCTATTGTTCGTTGCTTAAAACAACAATTGCCACACGCTCAAATACATTTTTTAACGAAGATAAATTTTAAATCGGTTGTGAAAAACAATCCATATATCGATCGAGTTCATTATTTAGAAAATGACATTCAACCCGTAGCCATCGAAATGTTGAAAGAAAAATATGATTACGTAATTGACTTACATAATAATTTAAGAACTAAATATGTAAAATCTTTATTTCGACAACAGTTTAATAGTCAAATGGTGTCCTATTCATTTAATAAATTGAATATTAGAAAATGGCTACTCACTGCTTTTAAAATAAAAATGATGCCGGATAAAAGCATTGTTGAACGTTATTTTGAAACTGTAAAACATTTAGGTGTTAAAAATGATGGACAAGGATTGGATTATTTTATTTCAGAAGAAGATGAAATAAAAAAAGATGACCTGCCAATGAGTCATAGCTTAGGTTTTGTAGCTTGTGCTATAGGCGGACAACATGAAACTAAAAAAATGCCTTTAGCTAAATGGCAAGAAATTTGCAGCCTATTAAATTTCCCAATTGTCCTTTTAGGAGGGAAAGAAGATGCTGCTTTTGCACAGGAATTATGCAAAATTGATCCTATTAAAATATACAATGCTTGTGGTAAATTTTCATTAAATGAAAGTGCTCACATTGTAAAAAAATCTCGATTTGTAATTACTCACGATACAGGTTTAATGCATATTGCAGCTGCCTTTAAAAAACACATTATTTCTATTTGGGGGAATACAGTTCCTGAATTTGGAATGTTTCCTTATTATGGTTATAATAATTTAAATACAAATGTGGCCCCACAATCTCACATCATAGAAAATAAAAATATTTCATGCAGACCTTGTAGTAAAATAGGCTATAAGCAATGTCCTAAAAAACATTTTAATTGTATGAATAAAATTGAGACCTCTTTAATAATTTCTACCGCTGAAAAAATAATTAAGGACTTAAAAATGTAACCAAATCAAAATTATAGATTGCAATAACAGCAAACCATCTACAAACAATAAATAAAATAAATTGGTACAACTTTTTTTGTAGATATAAATATTAATCACTAAAAATACTGTGTTTGTAAGTAACCAACCTGGTTCAATTAAGCTCAAAATAATTAGTGCAATATTAGCAATAATAATTCCAAATTTAAATGTAGACTTTAGACCATCACTTACTTCATCTCTTATATAAAAACAAAAACATACTAGAAAAATAAATACAAACTGATGTGTGAAAAATAATGGATGTTCAATTATTGATTGGAAATTTATCAAAGGAAAAATAGACGTTGTAAAAAACCAAACAGCAGAGAGTGAAAATAGTTTATAAATGGAGAGCCATTTATTTTTTAGATTAAATAATGAAATTAAAAAATAACTAACTGATAATATTACAATTAGGAATAAGATTGAATAAGAATAACTATTCAATTTAATTAAAAAAAATAAGGCTCCAATGAAACCAATTATTGAATAAAAAACATGCCAATAGTTGTCTTTATTTTTTAAATAATAGATATGATATGAAAATAGTGTTGCAAAAAAAATAAATCCATAATATTCTATTTTTATTGGAAATGAATTGATAACAACATCTGTTTGATAAGCCATTGCAATTGCGCAAATTGCAACTAGAATATAATTATAAATAATGTGTTTGAATATTGTGTTTATGAAATTCAATGAATTATTTTTAAAACTATGCTAACCTAACGCTATGAATGAATGAATTAATAAATGAACCAATTTGAAAACTCAAATAAAATTACAGTAAAAAAAATTTCTTATTTTATTCTGGAAAGCCTAGACATGATAACTGCTTCAACACTTGAGAAAATCATGTAGACAAACATTAATAAAAATAAATCGGGCTTGTGCAAATCTTTCCGAAGTGTTACCAACAATACCCCAACGCCTATTATACATAAAAATAGTTTGATAAGCGTAGCTAACATTACGCCTCTAACAAATTTGTTTGGATTTTCATGCGATATTGATTTCTCTGTAAAATAAAATGATAAAAAAGCAATTACAGCTAATATTAATGTACCAATTTGCACAACACTTCTTGTAAAAAGACCCTCTTTTGAAGACATCAAATACTCAACACTTAAAAGAATAGCAGTAATTACTACTAAAATTATGTAAAATTTATGTTTCATTTTTTTGAAGAATCTTTATATACTTTCCAGAAAATACTTATCAATATCAATAAAGGCAATGAAATAGTTGCTACAGGAAATTTTAAATTTGTTAGTTTATCTATTTTTATACCAACAAAAATAGTCACGCCAAGCGTGACTATTATTTGAGTAGCTAAGCCACCATATTTTAAAAACTCATGATTACGCATTAAACGCTACGGTTGGTTTTGCAACAGGCGTTTCTACTTTTGGAGCTACAACAGGATTAACAGGATTAACAGGGTTAACAGGATTGCCCATAGAACAGTTTCCGTTGAATTTAACACCACTTTCTATAACAATTTTACCAGTATTAATGTCACCATCAATAACAGCAGAACCTTTTAAGAAAAGCACATCCGCAATTCTTAATTTCCCAGTCACTTTTCCTGCAATATCTCCGTTTGAGCATATAATATCTCCTTCTACTTTACCAGAAGTTGTAATAATCACTTTCCCTTTAGAAGTTACACTTCCTTTAATTAAACCTTCAACTTTAATATCTCCTTCAATTTTAATTTGACCTTCCAAAGTAGTTCCTTCAGAAATGGTTGTCAACGAAGAGCTAGAGTGTGTAGCCGAGCTTTGTGCAGGTTGTGATTGAACTGGATTCACAGTTGAATTTACCGGTTTTGTAGCAGGATTAGAGCTTGTTTGAGATGATGCAGCATCTTTATTACTTGAAAAAATAGACATATTGTTAAAAATTTAGAAACAAATATAAAAAAGAAATATTAAGATAAATCACTTAATTAGAATCTTTTTTACCCACATTCTCAACAAGTTGAGTGTTAATTTTCTCTTTTTTTTTAATTACTTATATTTTTGCCATGTTCAATTTGATTGGAATAATCAATAATTGCTTATTCAATTTACTTAGAAGTTAAACTTGAGGTGTCATTTTGCATTTTAAGTTGACCATTGGCAACAAACAATAAATTATATATAAATCGCTCTCTACTATAATTAATCTTTATAAATGAATCGGGCAGTTTTGGGATATTAATAAGTTTTTTTTCTTGAAATGGTGGAGAAATTACCTAGAATATTATATTTTATGGGCTAAAAGAAAACAATAGAAACAATCCTATGAAAATGGCTATTTTTGAAAGGGATACTACTTAAATACTGTATCTTTTGAGTTAAAATTACGTAATTTTACAAATCAATTTTAAATCTTTTACCTAAAAATTAAAATAAATTCGTTTATTTATAGTTTATATCCAAGTGAAGTTTACGTCTTTTATATATTTTATTGTTTTTTGTGGCATTTTAAACCTCCTTTCTCTTGAAAGCAAGGCTCAAAACAACCTATATAAACAAAATAACATAGACAGTGCTGCCATTAACAATAGAGTAAAACAAGAATTTATTAAACGAGATAGCATTTTATATGCTATGAAACAAAAACGGATAGCTGATAGTATTAATAGAGAACAAGCTAAACGCCAACTTCAAAATTTTAGAGATAGTCTTATAAATGCCAGAAATGCAAAACGAATTGCAGACAGCATGGCTCGAGTAAATGCAAAACAAAAATTAATTGACGACAAAAGGAAAGCAGATAGTATTGTTGTTGCCAATAGAAATCGCATAGCAGATAGTATTTCGAATGCTCGATTGAAAGCAGAAAAATTAATTCAGGATCAACGCAGAATTACGGACAGTATTGCCTATGAAAGAAAACGAATCAGCGACAGCTCTTTTTTTGCACGTAAAAAATATACAGACAGCTTAACTAAAGCTAGACTAACCCAGCGTAAAGCAAGAGAAGATTTAGAAAAGTATAGGGATTCAAAAAGGTATAAAGACAGTATTAATACAGCAAAATTAGTAAAACAAAACGCGATTAGAGAAAACCGAATTCGAGTTACAGACAGCATAAAAACTGCTAGACAAAGTTTTAATGACAGTGTAAAAATAGTCAAACAAGCAATCAATGACAGTATAAAAACAGTTCAAAAGAATATCAATGACAATTTAAAATCTATCCGAGAATCTATTGCTGATAGTATTTCGACTGCTCGCAGAATGAAAAAAGATAGTTTAGATTTAATTAGAAGTAAAAAAGAAAAGAAAACAGCTGAAATTGCAAAAGAAAAAACCAAAGAGAAGCAAGAAAGAGCTTTAGCAATTAAAGTACATGATGCGAAAACAAAAGAATGGACAAATGAAAAGTTATTAAAAAAGAAATGGAGTTTACAAAGAAGAATATACCAAAATACAGTAACTCGCTATAACTATTTTTACAATGCTAGAATAAAATACAACGAGTCCTTAGTTGAATTGAAAAATAAAAACAAAGACGATTATTCTAAAAATATTCATATTGAACCATATGATTTTGAAAAAGATGGAAACTCGGTTGCTTCTTATATGGACTCGGTTATTAAAAAATCTTCATTTAGTACCCAAATTCATGACCCTCGATCAAAATGGTTTGATAATTTGTATTTTTTAATGGGGAAAGCCTATTATGTAAAAAATGATTATGATGGAGCGATTGCCACATTTCAATTTATTGCGAATGAATATAAAAACAACCCAACAAAAAAATCAAAACCCTTAAAAAAACAAACCAATAAAGTGGTTGGAGTAAGCATTGCTACTATTGAAAATAACAAAGGTTTACTAAATAAATTGAAGCATAAGCCAATAAGAAACAAAGCGTTGATATGGCTGGCAAAATCATATATGATGGCAGAACAATACAGTGAAGCAATCACATTAATTAATACTTTAGAAAAAGATATCAATTTCCCTAAAAAAAGTAAACCCGAGTTACTTCTCACCAAAACTACAATTTTACTTAAACAAGATAATACAGAAGAGGCTATTAATTCGCTTACTGCAGCCAGTAAATTAAAATTTAATTTGACTGAGAAAGCAAGGGCTGAATTTTTACTTGCGCAGCTACTATCCAAAAAGAAAGATTTTAAATCTTCTAATGAACATTTTAAAAAATCAATTAATAAAAAAACTTCTGATGAGATGAGGTTTTTTGCTAAAATGAGCATTGCAGAAAATGCAGCCAAAAGTGGTGTTGACATACGTTTTGCAATCAATCAATTAGAAAAAATAATTAAAGATTCTAAATTTGAAAAATATAAAAGTCAGGCATTAAATACCTTGGCTTTAATACAAGCTAAAGAAAATCCTTCAAAAGCAATTTCAATTTTAAAGGAAAGCATTGGCAATAAAGACAATCAAGATAATTTTTTAAAAGCAATTGCTTTTGCAGAACTTGGCTCTTTATACTATAATACTAGTGAATACAAGCTTTCAAAAATGGCTTATGACAGTGCTTCTTTTTTAGGCAGCAATCCTCCGTTAGAAAATATTTATGAAGTAAATACAAGAAAAGATGTACTTTCTTATGTAGTTAATAATATAGACATCATTCAATTGCAAGACAGTCTTCTTAATTTATCAAAATTATCGGATAAAGAAAAATTAGCAATTGCAAAAAAAGCAATCGAAAAAGAAAAAAAGAAAAAAGCAGAGGAAGTTAAGAATGAAAGTCAAGTCATTGCATTACAACCAGTAAATAATGCCCAATCAAATTGGTATTTTTACAACAATACACTCATTCAAAAAGGTTCCAATGAATTTAAAGATAAATGGGGTGCTCGAAAATTAGAAGATAATTGGAGACGCTCAAATTCATCTTCTTCATCTGGCTTAAACATGGCTCAAAATACTAATGAAACTTCCGACAATGAAATTGAACAAAGCAACATCAATGACATCAATGCATTTTTAACTAGCATACCAACAACGCCTGCTCAAAAAGACAAGGCAACGAATATGATTATGGATGCCTATTATAATTTAGGGCTCATTTATTTTTCACAATTAGAAGACTACACAAATTCAAGTAAAACATTTGAAACTTTATTGACAAAATATGCAACAACAGATTACAAAAAACAAGTGTATTATGGTCAAATATTAAACCATTCTAAATTAAATAATCCGATAGAAGTTGATCGTTATAAAAAATTATTACGTGTTGAATTTCCAAATTCAGAATTGAATACGATAGCGAATAATGAGAATTACAACGAAGAAAAAGAATTAAAAAACAAACAATTAGCCAACGAATATGATAGCACATATCAGCATTATAAAGATGCTAAATATCAGGAAGCGATCAATGAGGCAAGAAAAGCAAAACAAATCAAACATCCTTTATTAGCAAAATATCAATTAGTGGAGGCAATGAGTTTTGCTGGATTAAAAAAAATAGATACCTGTAAGTCAATCTTGCAAAATGTAATCAGTTTGTATCCAAATACAAATGAACAAAAACGAGCACAAGAAATTTTGAATTATATCATTTCTACAGATACATCCAATCATGATACTTCATTAATAAAGGTTAACGACAATCAGTACGCTCAAAATGCAGCAGACAGCATGGAGGCTAGTCCAGCATTTAAAGAACTTCGTTTGAATGAAGGAAAGGGGAATTTTATATACAACCCAAATACGGATCATTTTGTAATGATTTTTATTAAAAGTGTAGATGGTAAAACGATGAATTTAAAATCGGGGATCAGTGATTATAATTTATTAAAACATGATGCCCAAGATTATAAAACAACCTTAAACATGCTTACTGCACAACAAGCATTTGTTACGATTCAAAAGTTTTCAAATGCAATATTTGCCAAAAAATATTTAAACAATATGATCGAGGAAAAACTGTTGTTTGGTCAATTTAAAACCAATGAATACACAACTGCTGTTCTTTCTCAACAAAATTTTATTGAGTTGCTAAAAACAAGAGATATTTTAGGATATTTAAAATTCTATAAAAAATCGTATTAAGCTTTATTTACTTAGCTTACTTCCACAATTAAAAACTTTAAATAATTTGTATTTTCCATATTCCAAACAATTGGGTGGTCTGCAGCTTGAGTTCTAAAACATACTTGACGAATTTGTTTTTTCGCGTCTTTAGCAGCCATTTTCACAATGTCTAAAAATAAATCTGGACCAACTAAATTTGTACAAGAAGCGGTTACTAAAAAACCTCCTTTTTTAACTAATTTCATCGCTCGAAGATTGATCTCTTTATAACCTGTAATGGCCTTGTCGATACTAGCTCTCGATTTAGTAAATGCTGGAGGGTCAATCATAACCACATCCCATTTCTTATCTTCTTTACTCCATTGTTTGAGTGCATCAAATGCATTGATTGATTGAAAATCACAAATATCTGAAAAGCCATTTAACGCAGCATTTCGCTTAGCTGTTTCAATTGCAAAATCAGAAATATCTAATCCTAAAACTTTTTTTGCGCCATAATGTGCGGCATGCATACTAAATGTTCCTGTGTATGAAAAAGCTTCTAACACATCAGCACCCTTTACGATATTTTTAATTTCACGACGATTGTCTTGTTGATCTAAAAAGTAACCCGTTTTTTGACCTTTATCTACATCAACATAAAATTTTAATCCATTTTCATTGATGACAATTTCTGTTGGAAATGGCTCAGATAGGAATCCTTTCTTTTGTTCCATGCCTTCCAATTCTCGAACCGGAACATCATTTCGTTCATATATTCCTTTGGGATTAAAAATCTTATTCAATGCTTTTACGATAGCATCTTTCCATAAATCCATACCAAGCGACATCGTTTGAAGAACAAAATAATCATTGAATTTATCAATAATTAAAGAAGGCAACCCATCTGCTTCACCAAAAACCAATCGGCAATTTTCTACATATCCTAGCTTTTGACGATAATTCCAACAAGCTAAAATTTTATTGTAGAAAAACGCATCATTAATTTGTTCATTTACATCTCTTGTCAAAATTCTCACTTGAATTTGAGAAGCAGGATTATTATAACCACGACCAATAAAATTTCCATTCGCATTGTGAACATCTACTATGTCCCCTGCTTTAGCATTTTTATCTACCGAATTAATTTCATTATTGTAAACCCATGGATGCCCTTTTGCAACACGGTCTGATATTTGTTTTTTTAAAATTACTTTCATTTTTTATTTAGTAGTTTAGGTGAAGATATCTGTTTATGAAATTAAAATTTCACATACAACATGTATTTTTCTTGAAAAACATCTTCTTCGAAAAAGTCTGTTAAGTTCCAAACCATTGGTTTACACAAACTGTCTGAAATTTCTTGGTTTAAATCACCTCCTTTCAAGCATATTAGTCCATTGTCATAATTAGACAATATCCCTTTATGCAATAATGGTTTAGACCAACGCCATAAATCACCCAATGGAGCTACCGCTCTGCTGACAGCAAAATCAAAACTATGCTTTTGCTTAATTTCTTCGGCACGACCCCAATGTGTTTTTACATTTTTTATACCCGTAGCTTTTACAACTTCTTCAACGACTGTCAGTTTCTTTTTAATACTATCCGCTAATACAAATTCTACTTCAGGAAAAAAGATTGCCAAAGGAATTCCTGGGAAGCCCCCACCCGTTCCGATATCCACAATTCGTTGTCCAGCTTTAAAATCAAATGTAGTTGCAATCGTCAATGAATGGAGTACATGGCGAACATATAAACTATCTATATCCTTTCTAGAAATAACGTTTATTTTCTCATTCCATTCTGTATAAACATCTTTCAATGCAGCAAACTGTTTCAATTGCGTTTCCGAAAAATCATCAAAGTATTTTGTTATTATTTCCATGTTATTTTTTGTTTAGAAGTTTGGATGTTTTTAAATCAAATAATAAATTATTACTGACAACCAACAACCGACAACTTTTTCTTACTTCCAATATATTTTATTTTTAAAAAAGATGCTGGGAATGCTTTTGATGTTATAAAAGAGTAACCAAATATCAAACCACCAAATATAATAGATTAAGTCTTTTTCTTTTAATTTAATAAATACCTTTTGAAAAATGAACCATTGAACCAACCAACGAACCACAAATGCAATAGTCACATAAATGATAAATTTAGGAAATAGAATGCAGGGGATTAAACTCAACCAAAATAAAAAATGACTGATTGCATACATGCTCAATAATGCTTTGTGTTTGGTTTGATAATATTTACCAGTGCTTAAATGTCTTTTCTTTTGGAGATGCCATTCTTCCGAATTTTTCTTAGGTTCAGAATAAATAAAGCTTTCTGGATCGATTTCAATTACTGTGTTTTTCCCATTTGCAACCTGGTTAATAAATAAATCATCATCGCCAGAAACTATGTGATGGTGAGATGAAAATCCTTTGTTTTTATTAAACAAATCGCGCACATAAGCAAGGTTTCTACCCACACCCATATAAGGAGTACCTGCTAAAGCATAGGATAAATATTGCATAGCAGAATGCACCGTTTCGAAACGTATTTTTTTGTTTAAATAGCCATCATATTTATAATATGGGCCATAGCCCAGTACAATTTTTTTCTCTGCTGAAAAATTTTGCGCCATTTTACTCAACCATTCAACGCTATCTGGAATACAATCTGCATCGGTCAATAATAAATGTTCGCATCTTGCAGACTTAATCCCCATTGACAACGGGAATTTTTTACCAGGAATCAATTTCGCTTCCTGCGTTAAATTTACCACATGTAAATGAGGGTATTTCTCACTGAGTTGATTTAATAGGTAAAATGTTTCATCTTCAGAATTATCATTCACAACAACTACTTCAAAAAAAGGCCTGCCATTTTTAAAATAATTTTGATTAAGCCACAAAGGAAGATTTTTTCGTAAATTCGCTTCCTCGTTAAAAGCACACACAATGATGCTGACAGGATATTGTGTTTTTATATCAGAAGATTGCTTCTTTTTATAAAATGCCAAACGAGCAAAAAAGTATAAATAATAGAACAATTGTATTAAAACCAAAACCCCAGTAATACAAGCCACCAAAAAATGGGTAAAATAAACCATAGCGTTCAAAAATAAAGTTAAAAGATGGAATTTCAATTATTAGCAACAGATAAAAATTCAAAAGCAAGAGCAGGAATACTTACAACCGATCATGGCGAAATAGAAACACCTATTTTTATGCCTGTTGGCACCATTGGAAGTGTGAAAGGGGTAACTCAAGAACAACTAAAACTCGACATTCAAGCACAAATTATTTTAGGAAATACCTATCATTTATACCTCCGACCAGGAACTAAAATTTTAGAAAAAGCTGGAGGTTTGCATAAATTCAATGGTTGGGACAAACCGATATTGACCGACAGCGGAGGGTTTCAAGTATTTAGTTTAAGTGGCATTCGTAAAATAAAAGAAGAAGGAGTAGAATTTCGTTCGCATATTGATGGTACCAAACATTTATTTTCACCTGAAAGTGTCATGGAAATTCAGCGAAGCATTGGAGCCGATATTGTAATGGCTTTTGATGAATGCACTCCCTATCCTTGCGAATATGATTATGCTGAAAAATCGATGCACTTAACCAATAGATGGTTGGCCAGATGTGTAAAATACATGAAAGAAACCGAACCCAAATACGGATATCATCAAAGTTTGTTTCCAATAGTACAAGGCAGTACCTATAAAGATTTACGTACTCAAAGTGCTGAATTTATTGCCTCTATGGAATGCGATGGAAATGCTATTGGTGGATTAAGCGTGGGCGAACCAGCCGAAATGATGTATGAAATGTGCGAACATGTGTGTGACATTTTACCAAAAGAAAAACCCCGTTATTTAATGGGTGTGGGTACACCTGCCAATATTTTAGAAAACATTGCATTGGGAATTGATATGCTCGATTGTGTAATGCCCACTCGAAACGGCCGAAATGGCATGTTGTTTACCACACAAGGAATTATCAATATTAAAAATAAAAAATGGGAAGATGATTTTAGTGCATTAGACGAAGGTTTAGAAGCCTTTGCCAGTAGAAATTATACGAAAGCCTATGTTCGCCATCTATTTACAGTAAACGAAATTTTAGGATTACAATTAGCCAGTATCCAAAACTTATCTTTCTATCTTTGGTTAGTGAAAGAAGCTCGCAAACACATAATTGCAGGCGACTTTACCGAATGGAAAAATAAAATGGTGAAACAAGTAAGTCAAAGATTGTAGATGATAACTGTAAAGATAGATGGAAAAATGTTTTTCTATTCATTCAAATTTTTTTAGGATTTGAAGTTTAAAAAAAATAATTCTAACTATATTTAAACTTTATTTATTCAATTAAAAAATTCACTCATGGATATCTCTATCAATACACCAGCCATTTTATTTCCAGCAATCAGTTTGGTTTTGTTGGCCTATACGAATCGTTTTTTAGGATTAACGAGTGTGGCTCGTAAATTACATGAAGAATATCTTCAAAATAAAGAAAATGAAAAACTACATACTCAAATTAAAAACCTACGATACAGAATTGTATTGGTTCGAAGGATGCAATTTATGGGGGTTATTAGTTTTTTATTGTGTATTATAGCCATGTTTTTTATTTATATAAATCAAATAAATTGGGCCAATCTTATTTTTGGCTCATCGTTGGTCTGTTTTTCTATTAGCTTAATATATTCACTCATAGAAATTACACAAAGTACCAAAGCGTTAGAAATTGAATTAAGCGACATGGAAAACATTGAACATGCCTCATTTGTTGATTATCTTAAGCAAAAAATTGAAGAATAAAAACACACTTGATATGACAATTTGGGTTCAAATGAATTGTTTTAATCCCCATTATTTTAAAAGTAACATAAATATATTTTGAAATATAAATAATTTCAATATATATTTGCAAAGAATTTGAGCGGAAGGGAACTATTTAGTTCCCTTCTTCTTTTATAAAATAACATGACAGCACAAGAACAAGTATTACAATTTATTGACGAATGCCTTGAAGGAACCGATTGTTTTTTGGTGAGTTTTAAAGTAAAGCCAACCAATAATTATAAATTTTTTATAGACAGCGATTCTGGATTCACATTGGAAAAATGTGTTCGCATCAATCGTAAAATGAGAAAAATGATTGAAGAAG
>CANHJA010000034.1 GCA_947460795.1 Bacteroidota bacterium
CCTCCAGTCATTTCCTCTATTGATAATTTATTTTCACGTGCTTTTCCTGCCAATGAAACAACTTCAGCTTCGATTTCTCGCATGCTTAAGCTTTCCGCATTTCTAATTACTGGAACTACCAACCCTTTTGGCGCACTCACTGCAATTGATATATCGCAATAATCATGGTAAATAATTTCATCCCCATCTATATAAGCGTTCACTGCTTTCCACTCTTGCAAAGCAATACTACATGCCTTTGTAAAAAAACTCATGAAGCCTAAACCAACCCCATGTTTGGTTTTAAATTCATCTTTGTACTTATTACGCAACGCCATAATTTCGGTCATGTCTACCTCATTAAACGTAGTTAACATCGCCGTGCTGTTTTTAGCTTCCACTAAACGGCGACTAATTGTTCGTCTTAAATTTGACATTTTTTGTTTGTCATCCTTTCTACTGAACAACTCATTACCTGGCATCACACCTGGTTTTTCAATAGCAGCTAAAACATCACTTTTAGTCAATTTTCCCATTGCACCACTGCCTTTCACATGACTTACATCTACTTTTTTATCAGCAATAATATTTTGAGCAACAGGAGTTGCTTTAACATCTGTTGATTGACTAGAAGGAGCAGCAGCTTTTTGCTCAAATAAAGTAGGCGCTTCAGTTTTAGGAGCAGCACCTGCTGGACGTTCAGCAGTTTCATCAATTTTACAAACTAAATCACCTATTAAAAGAGTTGCATCCAATTGAGCAACATGTTTTACAATACCTGCTTGTTCAGCATTTAATTCAAAAGTAGCTTTTTCACTTTCTAATTCACAAATCACATCATCACGATCTGCCCATGCTCCATCGGCAATATTCCACTTCACTAATGTCACTTCGCTAATACTTTCTCCTACTGTTGGTACTTTAATATCTATCATGTCGAACGTTTAAATAATAATTGTTGCAAATTTCGTTAAAAAAATCAATAAATAAAAGTTAGTTTTTAGTCAATTGAAATAATTTTTATGAAAAAATAAAATAGGAGCTCTTATTAAAAAAAGCATCAAAAATTGAAAGCGATCCATTATTTTTACCCTCTTAAAAAATCTTAGTAAAGATGAGCGAAATAATTTCTACTCAAAAAGCACCTCAACCAGTTGGCGCATATCCACACGCAAGACGCGTAGGCAATTTATTGTTTTTATCTGGCATAGGTCCGAGAACTCCTGATACAAATGAAATTCCAGGTTTAAAATTAGATAAAAATGGTAACTTTTTAGAATTTGACTTCGAAGCTCAATGCAAGAGTGTATTTGACAATGTGCGAATTGTTTTAGAAGAAAGTGGCTCTAAATGGGAAAACTTAGTGGATGTAACTGTTTTTTTAGTGAATATGAAACGTGATTTTCATACTTATAATAAAATGTATGCTGAGTATTTTAAAGATGCCCAACCATGCAGAACTACCTGCGAAATTAATAGCTTACCAACCCCTATTGCTATTGAATTAAAGTGCATCGCTACGATTTAAATCCTAAAGTAAGAGGTGAGATATGTGGCTTTTCATTTTTGTAATTTTCTCAAATCTTGAATCTAAATACTCACATCTGATTCTTTTTAATTATTTTAACTTATTTATTAACAAATGCTTTATATCTTAATTATATTTGCGTTTTAACATTTTTTAAAAATTATGAATTACAACAAAATCAATAACATCGTTGGCTGGTTAATCGCTTTAATCGCCACAACTGTTTACATGATGACCAAAGAAGCAACTGTTAGCTTTTGGGATTGTGGAGAATTTATTTCTGGAGCTGCAAAATTAGAGGTTGTTCACTCCCCTGGAGCTCCTTTGTTTTTAATGTTGGGTCGAATTTTTGTAATTCTATTTGGCGGTATTAAAAATGCTGCTTTAGCAATTAATTCATTATCTGCTATTTCAAGCGGTATGACAATATTGTTTTTATTTTGGACAATTACGCACTTTGCGAAACGCATATTTGCTAAGAATGGTGAAGAATTATCGCAATCAAACTTAATCGCCATCATGGGTGCAGGTATAGTTGGTGCATTAGCTTATACTTTCTCCGATACCTTTTGGTTTTCGGCCGTTGAGGGTGAGGTGTATGCACTTTCATCATTTTTAACCGCGTTGGTATTTTGGGCTATTCTTAAATGGGAAGACCGCTTATCTCAAGAAAATGAACATGCTGATCGATGGATTATATTAATCGCATTTATTATGGGTCTTTCAATAGGAGTCCATTTATTAAACTTATTAACGATACCAGCAATTGTTATGGTTTACTATTTCAAAAAGTACAAAGTTTCTACCATGGGAACAGTTTGGGCTTTTTTAATTGGTTGCGTAATAACTGGGGTGGTTCAATATGGTGTCATTCAAGGAATTCCAGTAATGGCCATGAAGTTAGATATTATTTTTGTTAACTCATTTGGCTTGCCTTTCAACAGCGGTGTATTTTTTACTATTTTATTGGTCGGTATCGCTAGTTTCTTTGTATTAAGATGGGCTAAAGCTAATAATAGATATTTTGTTCATTTAGGTGCTTTGTGTTTTGTATTTATTTTAATTGGATATTCTGCATTTTTCCAAACCATTATTCGTTCAAATGCGGATGTTCCAATAGATATGACAAACCCAGATAATGCGGTTACCTTAATTAAATATTTACAACGTGAACAATATGGTAAAGTACCTTTATTGGTTGGTCCTGATTACAATTCTCAACCAACAGGAATGAAACCAGGAACAATGCAATATTTTAAAGGAGAAAAAAACTATGAAGAGTTAGGTGAAAAACAAGATGAGTATGAATATGAAGGTGGAGACACACGTTTATTCCCTCGAATTTGGGATGGCAACGATCCTAATCATGCTAAATATTATCAAAACTATTTAGGATTAGCTGAAGGAGAAAAACCATCAGGTGCTGATAATTTAAAATTCTTTATGGGCTATCAAGTGAATCAAATGTGGTGGAGGTATTTCTGTTGGAATTATATTGGTCGACAAAATGATGTACAAAACATACAAGGGGAACCTCAAAACGGAAATTGGATCAGTGGAATTAAACCTATTGATAAATTTTTTGGACGAGGCGATATCGACAAAATGCCTTTAGGGTTAAGAAATACAAAATCAAGAAATGAATTATATTTCTTACCATTTATTTTAGGAATTTTAGGTTTGTTATTCCAATATAAGCACGATAAAAACAATACATTTATTGTAACCTTGTTATTTTTCTTTACAGGATTAGCCATCGTTTTATATTTGAACAATACACCAATGCAACCTCGTGAACGAGATTATGCATATGCGGGAGCAACCTATGCCTTTGCTATTTGGATTGGCTTAGGTGTATTAATGGTTTCCGATTGGTTTAAAAATTTAAAATTAGGCAACCTATCGCCTGCCATTGCAACCGTTTTATGTTTATTAGCAGTTCCTGCATTAATGGCAAGCAAAGAATGGGATGATCATGATAGAAGCCACAAAACGTTGGCATTGGCTACCGCAAAAAATTACTTAAATTCTTGTGAACCAAATGCTATTTTATTTACAGAAGGTGACAATGATACATACCCACTTTGGTATGCTCAAGAAGTTGAAGGAATTCGTCCTGATGTTAGAATGGTTAATATTAGTTTATTAGGAATTGATTGGTATATCGATCAATTGAAAAATGCAGTCAATAAATCAGCTCCTGTAGAATTAATTTGGAAATCGGAACAATATCGTGGTGATAAAAGAAATTATATTCAATATCAAGACACAAAATCTATTGCTCAAGATAAATATGTGAATTTAACAGAAATATTAAATTTCGTAGGAAGTGATGAAAGTGGTGCTCAATTGCCTAGTAGAGAGGGAACAGGTATGAATTATTTTCCTGTGAAAAATTTCTTTTTACCAGTTGATAAAGCATTGGCTATAAAAAATGGAATGGCTTCTGCAACGGATTCAATAGTTGATCAAGTTCAATTTTCAATGCCTAAAAGTGTGGCTTACAAAAATGATTTAGCAATTTTAAATATATTAGCTGCCAACGCCTGGAAACGTCCTATTTATTTCGCCAACTCTATTGACCCTGATCATTATGAAGGATTAGAAGAATACTTACAATTAGAAGGATTGGCTTATAAATTAACTCCTGTTAGAACAGTAGGCAACACTACCAACTCCCCATTACGAGTGAATGCTGAAAAATGCATGGATTTAATTTTAAATAAATTTGAATATGGAAATGCGCAAAGAAATGATGTAAATTTTGATCAAACGAACAGAAGAATGTTGAACACTCCTCGAATTTTAGCATACCAATTAGCGGATTATTTAATAAGAAACAACAGAAAAGATGATGCAAAAAAAGTAATTAATAAAGTAGTCAAATCTGTTTCAGAAAGCTCATACCCTTCAGTTATTACACAAGAAGATCGTTCAATGATATTAATGGCAGATATGTGTATGAAGGCTGGAGATAAAGAATTGGCAAAGAAAATTATTGATAAGTTGATAAAATTCTGTCAAGATGATGTTAACTATGTTAAAACACTTCAATATTTACCTTTTAAATCAATTCGTAAAATACTTAAAAATACTTTCGGTATTGATATAGAAATAGAAAAAAGTATTCCTCAAATTAAATTAGAAGATGCTCAATTTGAGTTTCAAGCTTTAGGATATTTATCTCAATCAGCCAGTGCCAATGGAATGCCAGAATTAGGAAAAGAATTAGCTGAAAAAGTGAATATGTTAGCACAACAATTACCTCAAATGCCTCGTCAATAATGGATACAACATATCATACTTCGATAAATGAGACCAAATATGCCGTTGAGCTAGGTGAACAAGCGAGCGTTAATGGGAATATACAAAATGTCGATTTTTCGAAAATTCAAAAAGGAAGCTATCAATTTAATTACAATGGTAAAAACATTAACACCGACATTGTAAAAATTGATTATGAAAACAAGCAAGTAGTTCTTAGAATTGAAGGGAAAAAATACACTATTAATATTAAAGAACCAGTTGATATTCATTTAGAAAAGTTAGGAATAAACACCCTGCAAGCTAAAAAAGTAAATAACTTAAAAGCTCCAATGCCTGGTTTGGTGATAAAAACCCTCGTAAATGAAGGAGATCATGTAAAAGCAGGTGAACCTTTATTAATATTAGAAGCCATGAAAATGGAAAATATTTTTAAAGCAGTTGCTGATGCAACTATCAAATCAATAAAAGTAACAGAAAAACAAGCAGTTGAGAAAGGTCAAGAGCTTATTACTTTTGAATAACAGAACAAACATATTCAGAATTGAATGAGGATATGTTTAAACTAATGAAGTATATAAAAAACTTAATATAATAGACATAAAAAAATGCTATCCAAATGGATAGCATTTTTTTATGTAAAAATTAATGATGAATCTCTTGATTTTCATTGGGTTGGTGTTTGTGTTTGAATAAAACTGCAAACAGAATGGCAATTACGAATGCATAACCTGCAAAAGCTAACCAAATAGAATGCCAGTCTTTAGTTCCATTTGTGGTAAAATAGCGATCGATTAATAACCCACTGAAAAAACTACCCATGATTGCTCCAAAACCGTTTGACATCATCATGAATAAACCTTGCGCTGAAGAACGAATTTTAGAATCAGTAGTAGTTTCAACAAATAATGAACCCGAAATATTGAAGAAATCAAATGCCATTCCATATACAATGCAAGATGCAATAATCATCCATAATCCTTCTGCAGGATTCCCAAATGAGAATAAGCCAAAACGTAAAACCCAAGCAATCATAGATATTAGCATGACTTGTTTAATTCCAAAACGTTTTAAGAAAAATGGGATTGCCAAAATAAATAGAGTTTCCGAAATTTGAGAAATAGACATGATAATGGTTGAATATTTAACAACAAAAGATTTTGCGTATTGTGGCATATTGGCAAATTCAGATAAATAAACATCTCCATACATATTAGTTAATTGCAATGCAGCCCCAAGTAACAAAGAGAATAAAAAGAATAAAGCCATTTTATAGGTTCCAAATAAAGCAAAAGCTTCCAATCCTAATTTTTTAATCCAAGTGGAATTGTTATCAATTAAATTCTGAGGTTTACATTGAGGTAAAGTGAATGAATATATTCCTAAAATAATAGCTGCAATAGCAGAAATATAAAACATATTCCCAGATGCTTTATTGCCTGTTAAATTGGTTAACCACATGGCAGCAATAAAACCAATCGTACCCCAAACTCTAATTGGTGGAAATACTTTAACTACATCAAATTGATTGCTTTTTAAGATGTTGTATGCGATAGAATTTGAAAGAGAAATGGTTGGCATATAACATAACATTGCAACGAAAATAACCCAAAAGAAAGTGTTTGGATTATCGACCATTGGAATATAAGCAATAGCAATAGCTCCCAGTATATGCAAAATACCATACAACCTTTCTGCATTCACCCATTTATCCGCAATGATTCCTGTGAGTGCGGGCATAATAATGGATGAAAGTCCTAAAGTAGAAAATATTGCGCCAAATTCTGCCCCACTCCATTGTTTGGTACCAAACCAATAATTACCAATAGTGATTAACCAAGCTCCCCAAACAAAAAATTGAAGAAAACTCATCAAGGTTAGTTTATTTTTTATACCCATGAAATAATAATTAAATAATGTTAGCGTAAATCTACTTTTAAAAACGTAAAATTCAAATTTATATTCAAGTAAGATTCTTTAAATTTGTAAATACTTAATTTTATTAGATGAATCAAAACGATACAATTTTAATTACAGGTGCTGCAGGATTTATTGCTAGCCAAATGGCAAAGATGTTAAACCAAAGAGGATTTCATCAATTGTATTTAGTGGATGATTTTTCTAGAGAAGATAAAAAAGAAAACTATGTTTCGTTGCAATATATTGAACTTATAAATAGAGAGCATATTGAAACTTTTTTTGAAAGAAATATTCATATTGATTTTGTAATTCACTTAGGTGCAAGAACTGATACTACTGAGATGGATTACAGCATTCATGAACATTTGAATTTAAATTATTCTAAAATTGTGTGGGAATATTGCACAAAAAACAATGTACCTATCATTTATGCATCTTCGGCTGCAACCTATGGGAATGGGGAGTTTGGCTACGATGACAAACATGCAATAATTGAAAAATTAGTGCCTTTAAACCCGTATGGTGTCTCTAAAAATGAATTTGATAAATTTGTCATACATCAAACTACGACTCCATCGAATTGGTATGGATTGAAGTTTTTTAATGTGTATGGTCCCCATGAAAATCACAAAGGAAGGATGGCATCTGTTGTGTATCATGCCTTTCATCAAATTAAAAAAACAGGCAGTTTAAAACTATTCAGATCACACAATCCAAATTACAAAGATGGTGAACAAATGCGTGATTTTATATACGTTTTTGATTTAGTGAATGTTATTTTTTGGCTGATGAAAGAAAAACCTAGCAGTGGGATATACAATTTAGGAAGTGGAAAAGCCGAAACTTTTTTACAACTTGGCAATGCTGTTTTTAAAGCATTAGAATTGGAACCTAAAATTGATTTCGTTGATACTCCTGAAGATATTAGAGAAAAATATCAATATTTTACAGAAGCCAACATGCAAAAATTAATTGCATCTGGATATACAGAAACATTTAAAACAATTGAAGAAGGTGCTATCGATTATGTAAAAAATTATTTAAGTAGATAATTTTCAACCTCAAATTAATAATAGAATTTTGGTAGAAATATAGCATTCGAAAATAAAATGAAAACCTACTGAATAATTATTCTTTGACTCCATTATACAATCCTTTTAATTTTAACAACCCAAGAACATATTCATCTTGTTCTTGATTAATTAATGATTTAATTTTTTCTTGCAAGGAATTATGCTCATGTAAAAAATAACTTTTCATATCATCCGGAATGCTTTGTTTTAATTGAGTTGAATAATGGTTATTTAATTCATTTAAATTAATAATTGCTGCATAACGAATGTAACCATTTTCATCATCAATGGCTCTTTTAGTCAATAAATCAGTTGCTTGGGTAAAATATTCAATGGAATTTATTTTTGTTACTAATTGTATATAATCATCTAATAGAATAGCTCGATTTCTATCAAAAACCTGCATCAAATTTTTAGTAAAAAATACAATATTTGTTGAGTCCCCTTTTGCTGCATATAGCGTTGAAATTTGTTGAAACAACTCCCCTTTTGCATCTTTCTCTAAATTTTTTGCAGCTTTCAAACCTTCTTCAGGAATTAATTTCACAACAGCATCTAATGCATTTGCAGAAACAGTGTACGAACTGTCTTCAGTTAATTTTAAATAAAAATTTAATAAAAATGGCTCCCGTTTATCTGCTAAAATCCCCAATGCTTCAGCACGCACTCTCGGCGAATCATCTTTTTCCGCTAAATTCATTAAAAATTCTTTAGCCTTGATATAATTTTGTGCATTTTTCCAATCTATCCATTGTAAAGCTTTGAATCGAATATCTTCATTTACATCATTGATAGCAGAAAGCAATGTAAATCTCGCAGTGTCATTTTTTTGTTGAACTAAACTTAATTCTTTCAACGCACGTATTTTTTCAATATAATTATCTGCTTCATTGTATGTGACAATCTGATAACTAATCGATTTATTATCTTTGATATCTCCTACAAAAACAGCATTAGGATCCACAATGATATTAGGAAATGACAGAGATTCTTTATCTAATTTTTCAACAAAAAATAATTCTTTTTTCTTTTCAATCTGAAAAACAAATGACAGGGTTTTATTTCCTTGTTTAATTTTAAATTCTAAAGGGAAATTGAATAATCCAACCTCATTTTTTTGAATTTGCTCAACAATAACTTGTGTTAATTTCGAACTGTCGTTGTACACATATCGGATATCAAGTATTGGATGCCCGCCTCTTAAAAACCATTGATTGAAAAACAAATTCAAATCACGACCTATCACTTTTTCAAATTCTTTTCTTAAGTCAGCTATTTCTGTATTTGAATACTGATATGTTGTTAAATAATTTTTCAAGCCTAGAAAAAAGGCATCCTCTCCAATTTCATTTTTCAATAAATTCAATACACTCGCTCCTTTTTGATAAGTTAATACATTAAACATATCTTCTTGACTATTGTAATTTGAGTTTACAATTGCATCATCTGAATTTTTATTTGTATAGCTAATATATCGTTGAATCCTATTATAGGATTTCTTCAAAGCTTCTTCTTTTCCATATTTATGTTCGATCCAAATTTGTTCCCCTAAAGTTGCGAATCCTTCATTTAATACTAAATGACTCCATGTTTTACATGTAACTAAATCACCAAACCATTGATGAAAAAGTTCGTGTGCAATAATATCATCGTTGGATGCATCTATTAATTGTCGATTGTTTTTTTGCACAAAATCACCATGTAATGTAGCACTTGTATTTTCCATAGCACCCGAAACATAATCTCTCACAACTACTTGTGCATATTTATTCCAAGGGTATTGAAATCCTAATTTTTCTCCAAAAAAAGATATCATTTCAGGCGTATGCTTAAAAATATTTCGAGCATAAGGAGCAAATTGTTTTTCTAAATAATAACTCACTTCCTTGCCATTCAACGAATCCACTATGATATCAAACTCACCGATTGCCATCATGGTTAAATAGGCTGGCATGGGTAATTTATTTTCCCATTTTTCTGTTTTAATATTACCTTCAATAACACTTGAAGTTTTTTCACCATTGGATAAAATAGTCATTTCTTTATTGACAGAAATCGATAAGGTGGAGGTAAATTTTTCATTCGGATTGTCTATTGTAGGAAACCAACATGAATTAGATTCTGTTTCCCCTTGTGTCCAAATTTGGGTAGGTTTATAGGGTTCTTTCATACTGGTATTGATAAAATACAACCCTTTGTCATCCTTAATCGCAGCACTTCCACCCTTTTCTTTTTCATCTGGTTTAGCAGTATATTGGATTGTAAGTATTAAAGTATCTTTATAATTGTATTTTTTTTCTAATTGAATTTTTAGTTTCTTTTTGTCATAAGAGATTAAATTTTGAATAATGTCACCTTGTGTATTTTTGACTTCAACTTTTGAAAAAACCATATTTTGAGCGTCTATAACAATAGAATCTATATCATAGAAATAAGGCTTTAAATAAATTGTCTCTACGCCATAACAGATATGTTTCGACCAATCAAAAGAAACTTGTATATCAGAATGTATAATATCTACTTCTTTTGTTTTAGCAGGAAGAATTGAATTGTTTTTTTGAGGACTTATTTTTACCTCTTTTAATTGAACTCGATTTGAAAACTTCTTTTTTAAATTGAATAAATTAGTAGTTGTAGCACAAGAACTAAATAAAAAGGAGTAACCGATAATATATAATAAATATTTTTTCATGCGAAGCAAAAGTAATGAAATACAAATAGAAATAAACCATAGAAATGAAATAGGGAGTATACTTAGAATATCTTAATTTTGAATTTTAAAAATGCATACGCAATGAATTATTGGCTAATTAAATCGGAACCTTTTAAATACAGTTGGGATCAATTTTGTTTAGATAAAAAAACCTTTTGGGATGGAGTAAGAAATTATGCCGCACGCAATAATTTAAGAAGTATGCAAAAAGGTGATTTAGCTTTTTTTTACCACAGCAATGAAGGACTCGAAATTGTTGGAATTGCTGAAGTTGTTAAAACAGCCTATCAAGACCCAACAACCACAGAGACTGCTTGGTTAGCTGTAGATTTTAAACCAAAAAAGAAATTAAAAAATCCAGTTTCTTTGAGTCAAATAAAAAACATGAAAAAATTAGAAAACATGCAATTGGTAAAACTGCAAAGACTTTCTGTAAGTGCTGTTACCGAAGCAGAGTTTAATATCATTCTTGATTTATCTTCTACAAAATTATAAATACCAAAGTTGATTTCTATAAATTGAACTATCAAATAAAAATATCAAAACTGTATTTACAATAATTCTAAAAGTAGTTTTATAACTTGTGCTCATTCTTTTTTATTTGATTCCACACAGCATCCATTTCCTCTAATGTATATGAGCTCAATTCTTTATTATCGTTCGTCAAAATTGCTTCCATTTGCTCAAAACGTTTTTTAAATTTCTTATTTGTTCTTTCTAATGCATTTTCTGGATCAATATTCAAAAACCTTGCATAATTAACCATTGAGAATAGAACATCTCCAAATTCATCTTCCATTCTATCTTGATTTCCTTCTGCTATCACTTCATCCAATTCAGACAACTCTTCCATGAGCTTACTTTTAACTTGGCTGGTTACTTTCCATTCAAATCCTACTTGTTTTGCTTTTTCTTGAATTCGAAGTGCTTTAATTAATGCGGGCAAAGATTTTGGAACTCCACCTAAAATTGTTTTTTTACCTTCTTTCAATTTCAAGTTCTCCCAATTGCGTTTAACTGCTTCTTCATCTTCTGCTTTTACGTTCGAATAAATATGAGGATGCCTAAACACCAATTTATTGCACACTTGTTCAATTACTTGATTGATATTAAACTGATTTTCTTCCTTTGCAATAGTGGCATAAAATACTATGTGTAAAAGCAAATCACCCAACTCTTCTTTAACACCATCCCAATTTTGATCTGTAATCGCATCCACCAATTCATACATTTCCTCAATTGTTAATTGTCGTAAAGAATGAATCGTTTGCTTTTTATCCCAAGGGCAATTCGCTCTTAAATCAATCATTATATTTTGTAAACGGTCAAAAGATTGCTCGTATTTTATCATCCTAAAATTCTATCTTAATGAAGTTGAAAGGTAATAAAAAAAATCATTTTTTTTACCCCAAACAAGATTTAAACAATGGATTGCTTATTTTTACAAAATAGTGAGCGAAAAAAGTCCAATTTACAATAGAATAAAAAAGAATCTAAAAGCATTAAAGTCTTATTTGAATCAACATCAAATAAGCTGCTATCGTGTTTTTGATTGGGATATGCCCGAATATCCTTTATGCATCGATGTGTATGAAAATAAAATTCATTTGGCAGAATATAAAACCCGTCATCAATTAGCTGAAGACCAATATCAACTTTGGTTACAAGAATGCATTTCGGCTGTAAAAGAAATATTTTTAGTAGAAGAAGCTGATATTTTTTTCAAAAAAAGAGAACGACATAAAGGAACTCAATATGAAAAAGTAAATGAAACAAAAACCTTTTACACAGTTCAAGAAAATGGAATTAAATTTTTAGTCAATTTAAATGATTATTTAGATACTGGTTTGTTTTTAGATCACAGAGTTATTCGAAAACAGGTAATGCAAGAATCTAAAGGAAAGCATGTTTTAAATTTATTCTCTTACACGGGTTCTTTTTCTGTATATGCAGCAATGGGGGGAGCTTTTACAACTACTACAGTTGATTTGTCAAATACTTATTTAAATTGGGCCAAAGAAAATTTTAAAGCCAATAATATATCTTTGGCTAAGCATTCTTTTATTAAAACAGATTGCAAAGAATGGTTAAAACAAAGTCCTTCAAGATTATTTGATATCATAGTATTAGATCCCCCAACATTGTCAAAAAGTAAAATGACAAAAACAACCTTTGATGTTCAGTTAGACCATGTTGAAATGGTAAACAATGCGCTAAATCATTTAGTTACAGGAGGTAAACTCTATTTTTCAAACAATTACAGAGATTTTAAGTTTGATGCTACAAAAATTAATGCTACAAAAATTACTGACATTTCCTTATTTTCAATCCCACAAGATTTTAGAAATAAGAAAATACATTTTTGTTGGGAGATCATTAAATAATGTTTATTTCACAATTAATCTTTATTAATTGCTAAAAAAAAGGCTTTACAATTTGTTAAGCGAAATATTATAAAGTAGTTTTGCACCTCTCAAAAAGATCTTTATCATGATTATTAGAAGAAATTTACGAATAAATGTATTATTGACTATTTACGAACAAATACAACAAAATGATACAACTAATAGAAGTGCAGCACAAAATTCGTTAAATAATAAATTCTCTCAAACCAGTTCACTTTTTACTAGTTTGTGGCACTTAGTAGTATTAACTGCTGATTATGTTCTTATTCATGCCAATCAAAAAGCTTCCAAACACCGGCCTACAGAAGCAGACTTAAATGTAAGCACCAAAATTATTTCAAATTCTATTATTCAAGATCTTAAAAAAAATACTCGATTTGAAGAATCTGTTAAGTTGCACAAAAGCCATTTAATGTTTGATACCTATTTTGTAAGAGAAATATTTATTAAACTTGTTGAATCAGATTTCTACAATAATTATATTGCGGAGAAAGAAAATTCAATTGAATCAGATAGAGCAATCATTGAATATTTATTGAATGAAATTATATTAAAAGACAATGTTGCTTCTTCTTTTATAGCTGAAAAATACATTAACTACGAAATGGATGTTGATATGGTGCAAACATGGACAGAAAAAGTAGTTAACAATCCTAAAAACTTTGCATTTAATAGAATCATCTCTGCAGAAAAATTAGAATTTTCACACGATTTATTAGATACCTATTACGACAAAAAAGATACTATTTTTGAGCTTATTGAACCTAAACTAATTGGCTGGGATGCAGATCGGGTAGCCATATTAGATCTAATTATTTTGCATTTAGGCATTAGCGAAATGTTATACTTTCCTTCTATACCAGTAAGAGTAACTATCAATGAGTATATTGACTTAGCTAAAGGTTATAGCACTCCACAAAGTGGTCAATTTGTAAATGGATTGTTGGATAATGTAAAAAAAGATTTAGAAGCACAAAACAAAATTCATAAAA
>CANHJA010000035.1 GCA_947460795.1 Bacteroidota bacterium
AAAATGCAAATTGAATTATGGAGTTTAGGAAAAGAGTCTTCAAAATTACTTGAAGCTGGGATAGAATAATATACAAAACGGATTAATCGTTATCATTCTTTTAAGCTGGTATATATTGATAATACGAAGGTCCCGAAGAATTTACCCAAAGAACAATTAATGGATAAAGAAGCCGAGTTGATTTTTGCTAAATTGGGTGAAAAAGATTTATTGATTTCTTTAGATGAAAGAGGGAAGCAGTTCACATCGGTCAATTTTGCTAAAAAAATGGAAAACATGATGAATCTTTCACCTTCAAAAATTATTTTTTTAATAGGTGGCAGTTTTGGGATTGCACAAAAAGTAAAAGAAAAATCACATTTAGTAATGACGCTTTCAGATTTTACTTTCCCACATCAATTAGTTCGTTTATTATTTACTGAACAACTTTATAGAGCCTTTACGATATTAAAAAATGAAAAATATCATCATGAATAAGGTTTTTTAAAATTTTTGTTTACATTTGCAACCTCTTTAAAATGAAAGAGAATGGCGTGGTAGCTCAGTTGGTTAGAGCGCAGCACTCATAATGCTGAGGTCCCGAGTTCAAGTCTCGGCCACGCTACATAAAGTCCCGAATCGTTCGGGATTTTTTATTTTCTGTCAGTTAACTTTCTAATATCATTTCTTCTTGTCATTTAAACTGGGCTTAAAATGAAAATTTGTCAGTCAAACTACCTTTGGTATTGTATTTGACAATGTTGTTCGAGTTAATAATACTTTACAATTAATCAATAACAATTAATAATTAAACACAATGGCAACAGGAAAAATTAATGTACAGGTTGAAAACATCTTCCCCTTAATTAAAAAATTTTTATACAGCGACCACGAAATATTTTTACGTGAGCTAGTATCAAATGCTACCGATGCGACTAACAAACTAAAACATTTAGTAAATATTGGTGAAGCAAAAGTAGAATTCGGTAATCCGATTATTGAAGTGAAAATTGATAAAGAAGGAAAAAAATTACATATCATTGATCAAGGTTTGGGAATGACCTCAGAAGAAGTAGAAAAATACATCAATCAAATAGCTTTTTCTGGAGCCGAAGAATTTTTAAATAAATACCAAGATACAGCAAAGGATTCAGGAATTATTGGTCATTTTGGATTGGGATTTTATTCTGCATTCATGGTAGCTGAAAAAGTTGAATTAATAACTAAATCATACAAGGACGCGCCAGCCGCTCGCTGGATTTGTGATGGTAGCCCAGAATTTACGTTAGAAGAACATTCAAAAACGGATCGTGGTACAGAAATTATTTTACACATTGCAGAAGATTCATTGGATTTTTTAGAAGAGTCTAAAATTCGTGAATTACTAACAAAGTATAACAAGTTTATGCCTGTTCCTATAAAATTTGGAACCAAGCAGGAAGCATTGCCAACACCTGAGGATGCACCTGAAGACTACAAAACGGAATACCAAGAAGTAGATCATATTATTAATAATCCAAGCCCAGCATGGACGAAAGCACCGGCAGATTTAACGGACGAAGAATATAAAAATTTCTATCATGAATTGTATCCAATGCAATTTGAGGATCCATTATTTCATATTCATTTAAACGTCGATTACCCGTTTAATTTAACTGGTATATTGTATTTCCCTAAGCTGTCAAATGACTTGCAATTGCAAAAAGACAAAATTCAATTGTATCAAAATCAAGTATTTGTAACTGATAGCGTTGAAGGCATTGTGCCAGAATTTTTAACCATGTTAAAAGGGGTTATTGATTCTCCAGATATTCCGTTAAATGTTTCACGTTCGTATTTGCAAGCAGACGGTAACGTGAAGAAAATCTCAAATCATATCATCAAAAAAGTATCAGACAAATTAAAATCATTATTTACTGAAAACCGCGCAGATTATGAAGCAAAATGGAACGATATAAAAATTGTTTTAGAGTATGGAATGCTTTCTGAACCTAAGTTCTACGAAAAAGGAGGAGAATTTTTCTTGTATCCAACAGTTGATAATACCTACTATACTTTATCAGAATTAAAAGAAAAAATTGTTATTAACCAAACTGATAAAGACAACAAGTTAGTGGTTTTATATGCTGCAAATAAAGATGCACAACATGCCTACATTCAAGCAGCAAAAGAAAAAGGATACGAAGTGTTGTTGTTAGATTCTCCAATCGTTTCACACCTTATCCAAAAGTTAGAAAGTGAAAATGAAGGGTTGACTTTTGTTCGGGTCGATTCGGATCATGTTGATCATTTAATTAAGAAAAATGAGGAAAAAATTTCAGCATTAAACGAAGAAGAAAAAGATAAATTAAAAGGCATTATAGAAAACTATATTCAAAAAGAAAAGTTTACGGTGCAACTACAAGCAATGGATAGCACTCAATTGCCTATCATGATTACACAACCAGAATTTATGCGTCGTATGAAAGAAATGAGTGCAACAGGAGGTGGAATGTTTGGAATGGGTAAAATGCCTGAAATCTATAATTTAGTAGTGAATACGAACCATGAATTATCCAATCAAATTTTAAACAATTCTGACAGTGCAGTACAAGAAAAATTAGTGAAACAAGCAGTCGATTTAGCAAAACTTTCTCAAAATTTATTGCAAGGCGAAGAGCTAACTTCATTTGTAAAACGCAGTTTTGAATTAATGAAATAATTTAATAAGATTTAATAATGAAAAGAGAACTTCGGTTCTCTTTTTTATTTTTATAGATTCTACTATGAAACATTATGCATCGAATGTTCGGTTATTCGGAATCGTATTCTTCAATAACAAGTACCTTATTAACAGTTAAATGCAAATAAAGAATGATTGCTATACAATAGTTAGATAGACACGAAACATCTTTTTTGGGAAATTAACATTATTCATTTACATTTGCATTGGCAAGTCTTATACGACCAGCTCCTGCTAATCCTCCAGGGTGGGAACGCAGCAAAGGTACGTGGTTGTAGCGGTGCGATATAAGTAACTTGCCATTTTTTCCCCCTTTAATTTCTTGTTTATAACTAATTTGTGATTATTGATTTACAGAAATTATCTTTGTGCCCATAAAACATATTTTCATGAAATTTTTTATTGATACAGCTAATTTAGCTCAAATTAAAGAAGCCAACGATCTCGGTATTTTAGATGGTGTTACCACCAATCCTTCGTTAATGGCAAAAGAAGGGATTCAAGGAACAGAAGCCATTTTAAAACATTACAAAGACATTTGCGACATTGTAAAAATGCCTGTGAGTGCCGAAGTTATCTCTACTGATTTTGAAGGAATGGTAGAGGAAGGTAAAAAATTAGCAGCTTTAGATCCAAATATTGTGGTTAAAGTACCTATGATTAAAGATGGTATCAAAGCAATTAAATGGTTTACAGACAATGGAATTAAAACCAATTGCACTTTGGTTTTTAGTGCTGGCCAAGCAATATTAGCGGCAAAAGCAGGTGCTACGTATGTTTCTCCATTTATTGGTCGCATTGATGATGGAAATTGGGATGGAATTGAATTGATTGAACAAATTTCTCATATTTATAATACCCAAGGGTTTAAAACACTTATTTTAGCAGCTTCTATTCGTACGTCATTGCATATTGTGAAATGTGCCGAAGCAGGTGCTGATGTTTGTACTTGCCCATTGTCTAGCATATTAGGTTTATTAAAACACCCGTTGACAGATATTGGTTTAGCACAATTTTTAGAAGATGCTAAAAAGTTTGCATAAAACCAGGCTCTTTTAAACGAAAGAATACAAAAAACGCAAAGACAAATTCTTTGCGTTTTTTTATTTATAAAAATCAAACTAAAAAGAGGGAAAAATATTCAGTATTAATTTACTTAAAAAGAAAACTTCATACTTCCGAAAATGCCAAAGCGTCTAATTTGTGAATCATTCGTTGGCGTTCTGTAAGGTAATACTCTCCACACAAAATCTATGCGAAGTACTTTTAAGATATTTTCTAATCCTGTACCAACCTCTAAATAAGGGCTTTTAGAAAGAGTTTGAAAATCGTATCCTTTATTTAAATTCAATAACTGATTGGATTTGCTCAAACCGCCATAAACTGTTTTTGCATTCCAAAAGCATCTAATTTTCATTTTATCTACATAAGGAATGTATTTGAAAAATAAGCTTCCCATATTGTGTTCTAAAATAATCCCAGCATATTTATCACTGATATATTCATATCGATACATCATATTAAAAGCTCGGTTATTGTAATAATAAAATTCATTTCCAGGATGCACTTCTAAAATAGAATAGGGGACATTGCCCATAATTCGACCAGCAAAAAGATTGTAATAAATGGAACCAAAATGTTTTAATGATTGATTGTCAGATATTGACAATCGTATTTTTTGATAGTTATATTGACCACCTACTAAATTTTTTATTCCCATACCTCCATATAATTTAATCAATGGATATTTTGTGCCTAAACTGGTTCTATAGTAATTCCCCTCAACAAATTCTTCTTTATAAGCAAATCTGAGTTCTAAGCCAATTTCTGCTGTTTGAATAGAGTTGCTATTTACTTCATTAATTTCAGATAATATATTTGTAGAAGGGAGGGGAGAATAAGGGGTAAATGTTTTTCTTTCAATGGATAATAAATGACTGAATCCAGAGTAATAACTGTTAAAAAATTCGATGCGTTGTTTGTCTACAAAGGCTAATTTCCAAGGAATATTTTTCTTTCTTCCAATGGAGGAAAAAATATTATCTATCGATCTTGCTTCGTCGTAAGAATTCGCATTGTTTTCTAAATCATGTTTCACTTCTGCAAATACATACATCCTTGGTTTCCGTTTTAAAATCCACAATGCACTTCCATAATATTTAAAACGTTCATCTTTGGTACCGTAAGCAAGGTAGCCATTTAAATAAATATGTTTAAATAGTTTTGGTGTTGTACCAATTGTAAATCTAAATCTGGATCCTTCTACAATGTTATTGCTGTAAGAATTATAAAAAGAACCTAACTCCACCGGCCCTATTTCTTTTATTCCTGTAGATAGAAGATATGCACCATTATAATATTTTTTATAGATAGGTAAATTTTGAATTGTGTCTATCATTTTATAAATGGCTTTTTCATTTTTAGATAATGAATCATGCCGAACTTCATTCCAATAATTCTCATTTCTGTTTAAAGCATCTTTATCTATTTTGGTATCATCTTTATTTTCTTTATCATTCACCACATCCTCAATACTGCTACTATTCACTTTTATATTTTTATAGGTAGTGGTTTTTCTTCCTAAAAAACCAGCAAATTTATCTCCCTGCGGAGGTAAAAAATCTACGAAATATTTATCCTTAGTAAGGAACCAAAGAGTGTCTTCAAAGTTGGTAAACTCTTGCAACATGGTTACTTTATTTACCCAATTAATATTTTGCTCCTTAGTCACAATCATATTAATTTTTTGAATCGCAAAATCCGTATCATGAATCCAACAATCTCCATTAAATGTGTGTTCACCGCTTCTTTTTGGAGAAAATGCAACCTGATAACACGTTTTATTATTTATAATTTGGGTATCTACAATTTCATATTTGTAAAATAACGGGGCATCATTGGCTATAGGGCTTATAAAGTCGATGTTAAATATAGAAATGGCATTTTCATACACATTTATATTCTGATACATTGAACCCAACATCTTAGAAACACTTTCATTTTTATAGCCAGAAATTCGAGATCCTTTAATAAACTCTTTCGTCTTTTTTGGTTTTTTTTGATAATAGTAATCCGAAATGGTTTCTGTTAAAAATAATGGCAAAAAAGGTTTTTCTTCACTTGAGGAGTCTATAAAGTTTTGCACGAAATTGAAATTTTTCAATATCCCATTTTCTTTAAATGATTTTTTTGGGATTTTATTGATATCAATTTCTAGTTTATTATACACTTCGTAACTGTAATTAGTTGCTTTGTCATAATTATTTAAGTATTTATTTTTTATGACTTTCTTTATTAAGGTTAATCCTGGGTTTCTATCATATTTAAAAACAAAGTTTTTCATCTGAATAGAAGATCTTTCCATTTCAATTTGATAAAAAGATTTTTCTTTAGAAGTGTCTAATAAAATATATTTTTTACCATAGCCAATGCTTGAAATGATCATGGTATCCAAATTGCCTTTATTCGAAATAAATGTAAATTTCCCATCTATGTTCGCCCTTGTTCCTTTACTCGAATGCGAAAAAGAGATGGTTGCAAAAGAAAGTGGTTCAGCTGTTGTGAAATCTTTTATGACTCCTTCAATGACTATTTTTTTTTGATTTTGTAGAATCGGGCTGTTTTTTGGGGACGTTTTTAACGTATCGATTTTAGCAATTAATGAATCAATTTTAACAAGGTTGCTGTCTACTATTTGTGAAAACACAATAGCAGGAAATAACAATAATATAAGTAGTAGGTTTTTTTTCATAGGTTTTAAAAATCAGTAGCGAGTGAAAAATGCAACATTGGTCTTTTGCCTCCATTTACTCTCCAGGCAATGTCGGTTCGAATAAAGTAACCAAGTATTTTTGATCTTATTCCTGTTCCGTAACCAAATGCAAAAGTATTGTCAATGTATACGAGTACACCTTTGTCTGCACTGCCATAAATGGATTGGCTTACTACATTATCTACAGTTGGGTAAAATCCTTTCCAAGCAGATCCTAAATCTGCAAATAATACACATTGTAAATTTCGAATAAAACCTGACTTGATATTTTTCTTAAAAAATGTATTGTAAATGGGCAATCTAAATTCTTCATTAAAAATTAAATAGCTACTTCCATTTAAAAATCCGTCTCTATAGCCTCTTAAGTTGGTAGCTTTAGCCTGAAACGCATAATTTTCAGAGAAGTCAACCACTGTATTTGCTTCTTGTTTAGGGCTTAAATCATTGTCGATTCCCCCCAGTTTATAAATAACTTTTGCACTGCCTATACTGTGAGCGCCTACTAATCGATGCGCGAAAATAATGTTCTTATAAACGGTTGAATATTTTCTAGCATCATAGCCTATATTGAAAAAACTTTTTTTATCATTTGTAAGTTTTTGTTGATATTCTGCAAATATTTTATAACGACTTCCTTTTCGTATATTAATTAGCGAAGACATGGAATTGTCATAAATAAATTCAAAACGGTTCACTGCCCAAAGTTGTTTTATAACAGGTTTTTCTAAGCTTACTTTTTCAAGAGAAAGTGTTTCATTTCTATCATATCTGATGCCAGCGTAAAAATGAATACTTTTTAAAATACTGAAAGGGTAAGAGATCTTTGCTTGTAAATAATCTAATTTATTTTTTACAATAAAATTAGGTTCTATTCTTGTAATATCTTCTTGAAGACTTTGATCTCCATGATGAAAATATAGCAATTCCCAATCTGTTCTTCTTCTGTAATTATTGAATTTTAAAAAATAATCTTTTGAATTTAAGTTAATTCCTATTCTAGCACCTCCCGTAAGTTTATAATCTTCCAAAACATCCGTTAACGTTGAAGTTAAAAATCCAGATAAGGAAGGGTTTTGATACCCTTGATTGGTAGCTCCAAAAACCTGATATCGAGTAAAAAGCAAGGTATTGTCTAGAGTCGATTGTAAAAAATCTGGAGTAAATGTTGTTTTGTATTTGTATGTTTTTAGTTTATTAACTGCTTCCGTATACACTTCATATCGATTCCCTGTATTGGTTTTTAGTTTTTTATTTTCTGTAAAAATAGAAGTCAACATTGTAGATGTACTGTCGTTTTCAAAAGGAGTATCATATTCTGAAAAAAGAGCCAAATCCGATTTCAATTCTTCTTTTTGAAGGGTATCTTCATTGTTTAAATTTTGATAATTGACATTCTCTTTTTCTCTTTTCGAAAAATCACTTTTGTAAATAATGTAGTCGTTATTTATTTTACTTACTTCAATAACACTTTCTAAATTTTGAATATATTCTTGTTTTATCGTATTGTAATGAAGCGGTGCATTTTGTTTTACTTCAAACGTATCATATTTATCATTTCTCTTTTCTGATTTTATCGTTTTTCTGACCAATATATTTCCTTCGTTGGTTAAATAACAAATTTCTTCTGTTCCCCATTGCATTGGGAATTTTATTTCAGTTTCGGTATTGCTTAATTGTATTAAATTATTGCCATTTGCGGGCTGATAAAGAAATAAATTAAATTGGTTATTAAAAGCATCACTTTTTGCATTTTCACCAATGTATGCTGATGTTCTGTTGGATAAAAATAAGATGCCAGAATAATTCATATTATTTACAACAACAGGGTTTTTGTCGTCAAATAAATCATTGGTAATATTTTCAATTCTGTTGTTGCTCAAGGATAATTTAAATAAATCACTGGCTCCTTTTTTAATACCAGTAATGGCTAAGGAGTTGTCGTCATTCATGAAACACATCCCCGTTATTCTATCTATTTTAGAACGAGTAATTATTTTATTTTGAATTTTTCGTTCGCCTGTTGAATAAATTCTTACAGTGAGGCGATTTTTTTTCATAAACAAAACAGCTACTTTTCTTCCACTTGGGCTCCAGCTAATTAATGGATAATCTGGATCGGCTAATTCCTGCATAGCTCTTATGCCACCTTCTATGATTGTATTTGTTTTTTGATATTTAACGTTATATAGTTTGATTGAATATTGTCCATCTTTTTTTTCTACATAAGCGATATCTTTCCCTGAAGGTGAAACTGAAATGTTGGAATAAGTGGCTTCTTTTTTTAGTTTAATTGTTGCCAATATGGTTCGTATGCTATCGTTGATGGCTAAATTTTCAGATGCATTTATTTTATAAAATGATTTCCATTCTGCGTAAATTTCTTTAAAGGGTTTCTTTAAAACAAGTTGTAATGAACTGTGGATGCTTTTTCTATATCTTGTTAAATAGAGTAAATTAGAAATTTGATTTTCACCATATTGCAAAGCAATAAACCGCCAAAATGAATGGCCAATTAATGTGGCATTTAAATTGCCAATTTCATCAATATTTGCTTCTGCTTTTTGATTTATTAAATTGGAAACTTCTGCTTGCATTTCAGGTGTCCACTCATTGGAAATATAGGATACGTATCCAAGTGTATACCATTCTGAGAGGTTCATTTTTATAGCATTTTTTACCACTTCTTTAATATTGTCCCCAAAAAGCATATTGTCTTTTATTACACTCGAAATGCCTTTGATAATTTGTTGTTTTAAGTGGTTGTGGTCTCCATCAAAATAAACAGGAATGTTTTCACCAATAATTTCTATTTTGCCACTGTTGGCATCATTTATATTTTCATTTTTTCTGCCAATATTGGTTTGTCTGTAATCACTAAATGAATTGTAAATAATAATATTTAATTTTTTATTCAGCCTGCCACCCATCATATAAACAATGTGTTGCAGTTCAGATTCAGCCATTTTTAATGCATAACGTGCATTGGCTTTTCCTTGATCATAATAAAAAGTTCTAAAATTGGTGCTGTCAAAATAATTCCAATCAAAGGTTCTATATTGAACTCTATTTTGACCAAATTGCTCCCATGACGCTTGTGCGAATATAAATTTCGTCATCAATAAACATAGAAATAATAGCAATGCCTTTTTTATCATCCGGGTTACAATAAATTGTATTTGTATAAAATTAAAAATACTATTTTTATTAGTAAATAAATGAAACCAATTTGTTATTTAGGTAAAAACAATATTTTACCATTTTTTCATATTTAAATAAATATTTTTGCAACATGATAAATATTCAGAAATTTACATTTAATCCTTTTCAAGAAAATACATATATAGTGTATAATGAAGAAAAAAAGGCAATCATTATTGATCCTGGAATGTATGATCCCAATGAGTTTAAGCAGTTTTTTAAATTTATAGATCAGCATGAATTGGAGCCAGTTATGTTGCTTAATACCCATACTCATCTTGATCATATTTTTGGAAATGCCAAGGTGTTGGATCAATATCAAATCCCTTTTGGTTTTCATGAATTAGATAAAGTAGTTTTTGAAAATGCGCATGCAGTAGGTTTAATGTATGGAATGACATTCGATAAATCTCCTGAACCCACATTTTATATACATGAAAATGAAACTATACAATTAGGAAGCGATTCATTTAAAATTTTATTAACTCCTGGGCATTCCCCTGGGTCCATATGTTTTTATAATCAAGAACAAAACATTCTAATTTCTGGTGATGTATTGTTTCAACAAAGCATTGGAAGAACTGATTTGCCTGGTGGGAATTATGAAACTTTAATGAACAGTATTCATACTGAATTAATGGCCTTGCCCAATGAAACCATTGTATACAGTGGGCATGGTCCTGAAACAACAATTGGAAGTGAACGCATGAATAATCCGTTTTTAACCATGCGGTAATAATTGATTGCTAAATAAACTATATGTTATATAAGTTGGCAAAGTGGTTAACTTTTACTACATTTATATATGAAAGTCATGAATAAACTGCTCCTACTACTTTTTTGTTCATTTTTTTTAAATGAAATTAATGCACAAACTATTTTGAACATTACCAACAGTCCGTTGGATACCATAGATTGTAATCAAAATTGTCATTGGGTACATGCAAATTTCATAAAACCTAAATTAACTACTTCTTATACTGTCTCTACTATTCCCTTTAATCCTGTAAATATTACAGGTACTACTATTGCGTTAGCAGATGATAAATTTTCAGCGGCCGTCCCAATAGGTTTTGATTTTTGTTTTTATGGGAATGTATACTCTCAAGTTTATATTAGTACAAATGGGCATTTGTCATTCAACTCGAATTATGCCAGTGCCAGTTGCACATTTGATACCAAAACTCCTATGCCATTTTATAATTCAACGTATCCCGATAATTCCATATTTTGTCCTTTTACGGATGGTTATACATTGGCTGGTGGTACTATAAAATATGCCACGATAGGCACTCAACCATTCAGGAAATTTATCGTTTCATATAGCTCAATTCCCTATTTTGGTGTTTGCAGCGGAAGCCCTTCAACTTTTCAATGTATTTTAAATGAAACAAGCAATATTATTGAATGTCATATCACTAATAAATCAACATGTAATGCGGATACAACGAATTATTTAAATTATGCAACTTTAGGCATTCAAAGCATTGGTGCAAATAATTTTCTTACAGCACCTGGAAAAAATGCAACGATTTGGAATGCAACCAATCAAGCTTGGCAATTTTTGCCCAACGGGGCGATAGGCTATACTTTAAAATGGTATGAGAATAATTTTTTACTGAGTACCAATACAGATTCAATTTCTGTTTGCGGCTTGTTCCCTAAAAAAATAGTAGCCAAATTAACCTTGAGTTGCCCAAATAAAATATATGAAGACTCAATTCAGCTGGTAAAACTTACACCTAAATGGGATAGTCTGAAGGTCATTAAAACAAGCTGTAAAAATACCTGGGATGGCAAAATTACTGTATTTGCAAGTTCTTTTTTCCCTCCCATTACTTATTCATTGAATTCAGGTCCTTTTGTAAGCAACAATATATTTAACAATGCACATTATGGTATCAATAATTTAAGTATTAAAGATGCCAATGGATGTATAAAAGATACCGTAATCATGATGAGTACTTTATCCACCTTAACGGCTCATATTGATTCCTTCAAACATCCTAAATGCCCTTATAATAATGGAAAAATAACAGGCTCAGCTTCAGGCGGCGTTCCTCCTTATACTTATCAATGGACCGGTGGAGCTTCGGGAACAACCATTAATAATTTAGGGCCAGGCATTTATTATTTCACAGTTACAGATGCTAATGGCTGTAAAGACAGTACAGGAATAACATTAGTATGGGACAGTTTGCCAAATGTAACTGCTATTTTATCTAAACCAGTTTGTGGCAATGCTTCTGGAAGTATAGATATTAGTCCATCAAGTGGAACTCCTCCTTATACATACTCTTGGAGCAATGGGGCAATTACACAAGATATTAATAATCTCTCCGCAGGTACTTATACAGTTACTATTTCTGATGTAAATGGTTGTTCTAAATTGAAGAGTTATACCATTTACGATACCTTAAATATGCAAATAGGTTTTTCAAATATTGTGCATACTACTTGTGGCTTGAATAATGGGAAAGCGAATATTGTTGCCACATCAGGGATGCCACCGATACAATATTTATGGAGTAATGGAAATACTACATTTAATGCTACCAATTTAAGTGCAGGTGCCCAATATGTTACTGTCATTGATGGCAATGGGTGCACTCGAATTGATACAACAACAATCAATAATTCATTGGCATTGGCCATACAGTTTTTACCTGCCAATTCGTTTTGCGACAGTGCAAATGGATTAATTAACACCATTATTACGAATGGTACCGGCAGCTTGCAATATACTTGGAATACCGGGCAAATCACAAATAGTATTCATCAACTAGAACCTAACGATTATTGGTTAAAAGTAACAGATAGTTTGGGTTGCGAAGCAATAGATACAGTGACTATCAAAGATGATGGGGTGCCACATTTAAAAGTAGTGCAATACATTCCACCTCAGTGTAAAGGAGATAAAACAGGCCAACTGACTTTATATGGAATAAGTGGAGTTGCTCCCTACAAATATTCTTTCGATGGAATTACTTTTTCTGCAACTGCTCAATTGTCTAATTTTTCGGCTGGGACTTATACAATTTTTATTCGTGATGCCAATTCATGTATTTCAGATACGATTATCACTTTTCCTGAAGGAGAAGATATTGTAATTATCAACACGTTACCCGATTCTGTAATTTGTTATCATGACACCACAGCAAAATTTTCGGTGAGTACATCCTCAGGAACTCCTCCTTATTTGTGGAGTATCAACAACAGTCCTTTTTCTAACAATACACAATTTACTAATTTAGCTCAAGGAATATATACTATTCAGGTTGTGGACTCGAAAAATTGTAAATCATCCAAAAGTGTAACAGTATATGGCCCTTATTTACCTTTAAATGCAACATTGAAAACCACTGATATTGCTTGCTATGAAGAATTGACAGGCAAGCTAGAAGCTGAAATCTCTGGAGGTTGGCAGCCACTTACTTTTAAATGGTCACATTTAAATTCATTGTTTTTATTTTTAGATAATCAAAAAGAAGGTATTTATTCAATAACCGTGACTGATAAAAAAGGGTGTGTTTTTGTTGTTACAGATACCATTCAACAAACCTATTGTTGCAATAGTTATTTGCCTAATTCTTTTACGCCTAATGGAGATGGATTAAATGATGTGTTTAAAGCAATTACTCCCAATACAGATATTTCTGAATATGCTTTGAAAATATATAATAGATGGGGACAAGAAGTTTTTTCTACCAAAGAAATAACTGCAGGATGGGATGGGCGAATTAAGGGGGTAGATGCCGATATGGACTCCTATTATTTCATCATGATATATAAATGTACGCATTCTAAAGAAAAACTTATGCGTAAAGGAGATGTGTTGTTATTGAGATAAAATAAAAGATATAAAAATACTTATAAACTACTTGTAATATAATTCGCAATTAAAATGAAGGCGAATTCCCTAATGGAGGTTTTCTATTTTTATCCAGTGGAGGAGGAGGTGGTGGTGGAGCATTTTTAAACTCAGTTTCGGTTATAAAACCATCATGGTTGTTGTCTATTTTGCTAAAGTGCATCTTTAAAGGACCTTTTACTTCCTGCGTAGAAATTTTTTGATCATTATTAAGGTCTAATTTGTTTAAAA
>CANHJA010000036.1 GCA_947460795.1 Bacteroidota bacterium
ATTCGCAAGCAAAATGATTGTTTGCCAACATGAAACAGCGGTTGTTGTATTAAGTTATAATGGCACAGATTTACATAAACTTTTTTTTCCTTTATTAGTTGAACAAGCCAATGGTTTGTATGATGTTGTTTTAGTTGACAATGCCAGTACCGATGGTACGTACAATTATGTAAAAGAAAATTTCCCTACTGTTCATTTAGTCAAAATTGATATTAATAGAGGGTTTGCCAACGGCTATTATGAAGGATTGTTGCAAATAAAATCGAAGTATTATGTGCTGTTAAGTGCCGATTTTGAAGTGACTGAAAATTGGTTTCAGCCGTTGTATTCTTTAATAAAACAAAATCCTAAAATTGGCGCCCTTCAACCCAAAATAAAATATTATAAAGATAAAACCAAGTTTGAATACGCAGGTGCAGGTGGTGGTTTTATGGATAAATGGGGCTATTTATTTTGCAGAGGTCGACTCTTTTTTACGTTAGAAGAAGATAAAAATCAATACGATAATAACATTGAAGTTTTTTGGGCAGGCGGAGGATGCATGTTCATCAATGCAGATTTATACCATCAATTAGGAGGTTTAGACCGTGATTTATATGCCCACATGGAAGAAGTAGATTTGTGTTGGCGGATGAAAAACGCAGGTTATACCATTGCGTATTGCGGCGAATCAACCGTGTATCATATTGGAGGAAGCGTGATCAGTTATGGCAGTCCTCAAAAAATATTTTATAATTATAGAAACAGTTTAGTGCTGTTACTAAAAAACCTGCCTACTTCAAAATTATGGTGGTTATTGCCTTTTAGAATATTGTTAGACGGTGTGAGTGGATTAAGAGCGCTCTTAAAAGGCGACATAAAAGAAGTGAGAATGATTGTAAAAGCACATTGGAGTTTCTTTTTAAAATTTGGTTTTTGGTATAAAAAACGAAAACAATCTCAACTATTAATTACCACACCCAACCTCAATGCCATTTACTCTAAAAGCATCATCGTTGATTATTTCTTGAAAAAGAAAACGCTTTATAGTGAGTTGGGAAATGAGGAAATAGGGATTTAGTTTTTGCAAGTAAGATTCCGTTATTTGAAGGCTGTGCCTTCGAATCTTTATTATGTCGCTTATAGCGACTAAAAAAAATGGCAAGGAAAAGTCGAACAATGTTAACTAGTTGAACTGTGCTATAGCCAAAAAGTTGCATAAACAACAAGACGTTGATTATATTATATTCTTCGCAGAGTCTCTGCCTCAGGACTCTGCGATTAAAGAAACGAAATATTATTTTTGAAGAATGGCAGTAAGAAAGCAAATTCCTTTTTTCAACAGAGTCTCTGCCTCTGTACTCTGTGGCGGATAAAAATAATAACGCAGAGTCGTGCGGCACAGACTCTGCGAAGAAGTGATATTTTATAATGTGGATAGTCTGCATACTAATCTAAATTTTTGTTTACTTTTGAAATACATTAATGATTTAAGAAAAGTACATGAAATTACCACACTACGAACTTATTGCAGAGAAAACGTTAAGAGTTTATGAATTTACAAGTGAAGGCCCTAGAGGACAAATCCAAAAACTTATTAAGTTTAGTGAAACTGCATTAAAAGGATATTACAATTTAGCTTTTGGAAATAAAGACCTTGAAACAGGCGATATTGACGACAAAGTTGTATCAAATAATGGAGATAGTGAACAAGTTTTAGCAACAGTAGTTTCTGCTGTTTATATGTTTACAGAAGCAAATAATGAAGCTTGGGTTTATGCAACAGGAAGTACTAACGCAAGAACACGACTATATAGAATGGGAATTACAAAATATATAGATGAAGTAAAAAGTGATTTTTATGTATTTGGACAATTGCAAGGCGAATGGGAAGAATTTAAAATAGACGTTGATTATAATGCTTTTTTAGTAAGAAGAAAATAATGTAATTTTGTATAATAAATATTGACAAACATGAAATCCATACAAGAATTAAATGACAAAAAAATACCAATTGTGAGAATTGACAAGTCACTTGAAAAGTATTTAAAAATGCCAATTTTCCAAGATAAAGTTGACAAAGCAAACGAAGCATTGAGAACAGTTGGACTTCCAAAAATTGCTATAAAATAAGCACTACAGCTAACAACTAAGCTTTCGAGCGGTCTGAAAGACCTAGTATGAAAGCTAGGTTGAACCCCGAATAACGGGCCAGGCGAAACCATTGCATAGTAAGCAGTATAATTTTTATTATGGAGATATCGAGGTGTGTTTTTATCCTCTGTGAATGTTGTGCTAAAAGCATAACATTTTTTATTCTTCGCAGAGTCTCTGCCTCAGGACTCTGCGTTTAAAGAAACGAAATATTATTTTTGAAGAATGGCAGTATGAAAGCAAATCCCTTTTTTTCAACAGAGTCTCTGTATCTTTACTCTGCTTCGGATAAAAAATAAAAACGCAGAGTCGTGCGGCACAGACTCTGCTAAGAGGTGAAGATTGATTTATATCAAAAAAGGATTCATATTATGAATCCTTTTTTGTGTTGGTATTGGAAAGTTGAATAATGTGCGTGTCGTTGAAAAGTGCGACGCAATTTCGCTGCACAAATAAAAAGACCTCGACCTCAAAAAAATGTATTTATTTCCTTTTATTCTTTACATGAGCGTCTACAGATGCAATGGCTACCATGTTCACAATTTGACGAACAGTACTTCCCAATTGCAACACATGAACCGATTTGTTTAAGCCAAGTAAAATAGGGCCTACAGCCTCCATATTGCCTAATTCCATCATTAAATGATACGCAATATTTCCTGCCGAAAGATTCGGGAAAATTAAAATGTTGGGCGCATTATTTACTAATTGACTGAATGGATAATTTTCTTTTAATAGCTCGCCATTGAATGCAATGCTACCTTGAATTTCCCCATCTACAATAATTTCAGGATGTTGTTCGTGCAATATTTTCACCGCTTCTTTCATTTTCTTAGCTTCGCTTAAATCGCTTGAGCCAAAATTAGAGTATGAAAGTAAAGCCACTCTTGGTTTTACATTTAAGGATTTCAATTCTTTTGCAGCCAATAAGGTGATGTCTACTAATTCTTGCGCTGTAGGAAATTCATTAATGGTTGTGTCGGCAAAACAAATAGGTCCTCTTTTGGTCAACATAATATACATTCCTGCTATCTTTTTCACATTGGGTTCTACGCCAATGATTTCTAAAACAGGTCGTAGTGTGTCAGGATATTTTCTTGTCAAGCCAGTAATCAATGCATCGGCCTCACCATTTTCCACCATCATGCAACCAAAATAATTTCGTTCACGCATTATTTTTTTAGCTTCATAACTGTTGTATCCTTTTCTGCTGCGTTTAGTAAATAAAATTTGACCATATTCATTTCTCAACTCTTCATTGCTATCATCTTTAGGGTCAATGATTTGCACATCCGTTAATTCAATATGGTTTTCCTCTAAAATAGCATTTATCTTTTTCGGATTTCCTAATAAAATAGGAATTGCGATTCCCTCATCTTTTACGATTTGAGCTGCTTTTAATGTTTTGAAATTTTCAGCATCGGCAAATACCACCCGTTTTTTGTATTGCTTGGCTTTGTTAATAATGACTTTTAAAATATTGTCATCGCTGCCCAATCTTGTTTGAAGTTCTTCTTCATATTTCGCCCAATCAATATTTGTTTTCAGCGCAACATTGCTATCAACGGCTGCATGAGCAACGGCTAATGAAACCTCTGAAAGTAAACGCGGGTCCATTGGTTTTGGTATGATATACAAAGGGCCAAAAGCTAAATTCTTTTCTTGATAAGCCATATTCACCATTTCAGGTACTGGCTTTTTTGCCAATGCTGCTAAGGCTTTTACAGCAGCTAATTTCATTTCTTCGTTGATTGATTTAGCTCTTACATCTAACGCACCTCTAAAAATGTAAGGAAATCCTAATACATTGTTTACTTGGTTCGGATAATCACTTCTGCCTGTTGCCATGATCACATCTGGTCGAGTTGCAATAGCAGTTTCGTAATCAATTTCAGGATCAGGATTTGCCAAAGCAAAAACAATCGGGTTGGGTGCCATGCCTAAAAGCATTTCTCCAGACACAATGCCTCCTTTTGATAAACCTATGAAAACATCCGCATCCATCATGGCTTCCGATAAAGAATTGATTTCTCTTGCTGTTGCAAATTGTTGTTTCATTGCATCCAAATCGGTTCTGCTTTGAGTGATGGCTCCTTTGCTGTCAAACATGACAAAGTTTTCTTGTTTTGCCCCTAAGCTTAAATATAATTTGCTGCAAGACATGGCCGAAGCACCTGCGCCACTGACTACAATTTTTGCATCTTCAATTTTTTTACCTTGTAATTCTAATGCATTTAACAATGCTGCAGAAGAAATAATTGCAGTGCCATGTTGGTCATCGTGCATAATCGGAATATTTAATTCCTCTTTTAACCGACGTTCAATTTCAAAACATTCTGGCGCTTTAATATCTTCTAAATTAATTCCTCCAAACGTAGGTTCTAAAGCTTTCACGGTTCTAATAAATTCTTCCGTGTCTTTTGTATCTATTTCAATGTCAAAAACATCAATGTCGGCATAAATTTTAAATAGCAAACCTTTTCCTTCCATTACTGGTTTTGAGGCTAAAGGTCCAATATCGCCTAGGCCTAATACGGCTGTCCCATTGCTAATTACAGCAACTAAATTTCCCTTCGCGGTATATTTATATACGTCTTCAGGATTTTTTTCAATTTCCCTGCAAGGTTCTGCTACTCCTGGGGAATAGGCTAATGCTAAATCTCGTTGCGTTTTTGTTTCTTTTGTTGGGATTACTTCTATTTTTCCTGGCTTCCCTTTAGAATGATAATCTAAAGCATCTATTTTGCGAATTTCTTTCTGCATGTCTCTTACTGCATAATGTTTTATGAATGGTAAAAATACGAATTTATAAGGGATTATTATTTTAATAATCTCAAAATATTTCAGTTTTTTAGATTGTATTTATTGAATATTTATTAACGGCGTATCAAAATTTAATTACAAAAGGATGTTCATTTAATTTACACATTTGAAAAACGAATTGTAAATGTGGTGCCAATACCCAATTCACTGGTTAATTCTATTTTCCCTTTGTGAGCTTCTATTATTTTTTTAACATACGTTAAGCCCAATCCAAAACCTTTCACATTGTGTAAGTTGCCAGTATGAGCTCTGAAAAACTTTTCATACACATTATTTTGTGTCTCTCTATCCATTCCAATCCCATTGTCTAGCACTTTAATAGAAATCATTTTTGCTTCATTTGAAGTTGAAATTTTTATTCTTGGATTTTCTTTTGAGTATTTAATCGCATTGTCAAGTAAATTGAAAATGATATTTGTAAAATGTACCTCATCAGCTTCTATCATATAATTTGTAGCCCCAAGATCTGTCGAAAACTCCACATTGGCTTCTTGCATTTGAAGGGTTGTGTTTTCAGCTACTCGTTGTATAATTTCATGCACATTCAATTTTTTGATAGACATTTTTAACTCATCTTTTTCAAGTTGAGAGGCTTGTAAAATTTTTTCAACTTGCTGGTTCATCCGTTTGTTTTCTTCTTTAATAATACCAGTATAATATTCTATTTGTGTTCTGTTTGAAATCACTTTTTCATTTTTTAATGCATCTGAAGCTAGTGAAATGGTAGCAATAGGCGTTTTAAATTCATGCGTCATATTATTAATGAAATCAGATTTAATTTCAGATAATTTTTTTTGACTGAACATTGTTCTTATCGTTAAAACAAAAGCAGCAATAATAACCGATGTAAATAAAATAGAAAATAAAAGGAGCGTGGCTAAGTGTTTTTGGAAATAATTTTCGGGTTCAATTATATAAATATTGAGCATTTCATTATTTACAATATTTTCACCACTTAACATCTTAGGATAATTGTTTGTAGAAGAAAAATATTCTTCTTTAAACCCTGTGCTAAACATAATCGGTATGCGGGCTTCATTGGTAATGCAAAACTCAAAAGGTTGTTTGATCATTTTTTTTCGAAGCTCAGTTTTAATAATATCTTTTAATTCATACTGACTTAAAACGCTTGATGTTGGCACATAATTATTAAATGACAATCCTTTGAAAGGAAAATTAAAGCCAATCGCATCATGATCTTTTCTCGCATTGATGGTATCTTTAATATTGTCTAAACAAGAATATATGTCGTTTTCATATTGTTCTTTTTTTAATTTCATGGCTCCATCAATCCATTGATACTGCAGGTAAATTAATCCTAAAACAGAAACAATGGTCAATGCGATAATTATTGGGAATATTCTTTTCACCTCACAAAAGTAATCTATCCAATGGTTGCAAAAAATGATTTTTGTTTATTTTAACATGCTTTATTTATTTAAAATAATATTAATTTTACTGATATAATTTTAACTTTTTCGAATGGACAGTTTAATAAAAATGGACACCGGCATAGAATTGTGTAAAGGCAAACTGCTTATTTCTGAGCCCTTACTGCAAGATGATAATTTTCATAAATCAGTTATTTTTTTATGCCACCATTCTCCAAAGGAAAGCCTTGGGTTTATTTTAAATAAACAAGCAAGCCAATTATTGAATTTCTATTTGAATGATGCCATGAGTTTAGATTTCCCAGTATTTATTGGCGGTCCTGTGGATCAAGAAATGTTGCATTTTATTCATTCGGTTCCTGAAATAGCTGGGGGCGAAAAAATTACAGAAGATATTTATTGGAGTGGTGATTTAGAACAAATTGTAGAAGGAATAAAAATTGGGAAAGTAACTACTAATAATTGTAAATTTTTCATAGGATATTCGGGCTGGGGGATTGGGCAGTTAGAAGCAGAAATTGAAATGAATGCCTGGTTAGTAGCGCATTCAAACACTGTATTGGTTTTTAATACGCCTGTAAAAATGGTATGGAATGATGCAGTTAAAAGTCTTGGCAAACAATATTCTCCGTTGTTATTTATGCCAGAGAATCCAGAGTTAAACTGATTTTTATTGATCCTATTTTGTTTTTAGTGAAAAAAAAACTGTAAAATAAATTTACAGTTTTTTTAAATTATTGTTTTCCGACCGTATTTTTTTTATCAGCAACAATCCAATCAGATAGCACATTTGCGGCCTCGGCAACGTAAGGATCTTTTCCTATAATTTTTAGCCATTCATCATTCATTCGAGTGCTGGTTGTGTCTTTGTGAAAATTAGGCAAATCAACAGCCATGTAGCTAACCGGTAATACTTTTTTGTTTTTATTCAAGTCTTCCATTTTTTTAGCCAAGTCTTTTGTTTCTTTCATTTGCTCAATATATTTTTTTTCAATCAATGAATATCGATTGTCATCAAATTGTTGTTTCAATCGTTTTGCATTTTTTGTTATAATCGTGAAAGATTCGTTTGCGACAGCTCGTTTTTTTGAAGATTCAATCAACGAATTAAAATCTACAGAGGGTTTATTGAGTTTGTAATCTGCTTTTGCAATTTGATCCCAAGGCATAGAGTTTTCGTCTTTACGCTCACCCATATCTACTAAATCATACATATCTGGCAACATAATATCGGGTGTAACTCCTTTTAATTGAGTAGATCCTCCATTGATTCTGTAAAATTTCTGTAGCGTTAATTTAATTGATCCAAAAGGCAATAAAGAAGGGTCGCCTTGATAAAAATCTTCTAATGGAAACAATCGTTGTACCGTTCCTTTCCCGAAAGAAGTAGTTCCTAAAATAATTGCGCGTTTATAATCTTGCATAGCAGCAGCTAAAATTTCAGATGCAGAGGCACTTCCTTGATTTATTAATATTGCCAATGGGCCATTATATAAAGTTCCACTTTCTCTATCATCTAAAGATTGAGAAGGAGCATCTTTTGATTTCACTTGTACAATGGGTCCTTTATCGATAAACATACCTCCAATTTCTACCACATCGCTCAATGAGCCACCTCCATTATTTCTTAAATCAATTATAATGCCTTGTACATTTTCTTTTTTTAATTTTTCTACTTCTTTTTCCATATCAACAGCACATCTTCTGCCATTTCTTGATTGGAAATCAGCATAAAATTCTGGCAACATGATGTAGCCTATTTTTTGGTTGTTGTTTTTGATAATTGTAGATTTAGCAAATGTGGCTTCTGTTTCTACTTTGCCTCTGATAATTTTGATGACTTCTATATTTCCATCTAAATGTTTCGTTGTTAAACGCACTTCACTTCCTTCTTTGCCTCTAATAATAGATACTACATCTTCAATATCCCAACCAGTTATTTCAACAGGATCTTCTGCTCCTTGTGCAACTTTTAAAATAATGTCATTCACTTTTAATTTACCTTCTTTCCAACAAGGGCTGCCCGTTACAATTTGTTTTATTTTACAACCACCTTCCTCACTTTGTAGTACCGCTCCAATGCCGAAAAACGAACCGCTCATTTCTTCATCAAATCGTTGTTTGTCTTTTGGAGGAAAAAAATCAGTATGCGGATCAAGTACATGACAAATGCTATTCATGTAAGCTGCATATCTATCGGTCTCATTGATTTTATATAATCGTTTAAAATAGTTCGCTAAATTTTTTTGAACGCTCTCTTTCGATTCTTTCATCAACGAATCAACAGATTTTACTTTTAATTTTTCATCGGTTGTTGTTTTTTGTTGTTCTTTTAATTCGGTTAATCTTGCCAATACTCTGTATTTTACCGATGTTAACCAACGATTTTTTAACTCTGCTTCTGTATTGCAAAAAGCGAGTTTTTTTCCATCTAATTCAATTACATCATCTCCGTTATTTTCTGTGTTTGCATTGTTTTTTTCATCAAATGTAAATGGCATATTGACCGCTTCTTTATAATATACTTCTGCATTTTTCATGCGCATTGATATTACTTTGTTTACTTCATCAAAAAGAGCAGTAGAGCCACTGAGCAATTCATCATCTATTGTTGTCTCATGCTTTTGAAAATTTTCTATATCGCTTTGTAATAAAAATACTTTTCCATAATCAGTCATTTCCATGTACTTGGCAAATACTTTTTTAGAAAAATCATCATTCAATTCTTTTGGTGAATAATGTCCTTCCTTTAAGACTTGCATAATGGTTAGCATAATCACTTCATTCTTACTCAATTTTTCATTTTCTTCTGCTTGAAACGGAGTCACATTGATTTCTGCGCTGCTTTCTGACCCTCCAAATGAATTGGAGCGGTTTGCAATGATCTTGAAGGAAAAAAATACACCAATACCTATCAAAAGGAACAATGGAAGAAATGATTTTTTTGTCATTTTATTTTCAGATTTTGTGGTGTAAAGTTACGTTCTTTGTAGTTAATAAAAGGCTAAAAAATACTTCGATATCTAAAATAATGATAAACGGCAGAAATACTCAATTAATTAAAGATACAGCCCTGCAATTGGGTTTTTCATCTTGTGGTATTGCGAAAGCAGCGCGATTAAATGAAGATGCCATTCGACTTGAAAATTGGCTCAAAAAAGGAAATCATGGCTCCATGCAATACATGGAAAATCATTTTGATAAACGAATTGATCCTACTTTATTGGTTGAAGGTGCTAAAAGTGTAATCACTTTGTTGATGAATTATTATCCTGCGGAAAAACAAAATGCTGATTCATTTAAAATTTCTAAATATGCCTATGGCGAAGATTATCACGAAGTTATAAAAGAAAAATTAAGATTGTTTTTAGCTATTTTAAATGAAAAAATTGGTGACATTCATGGCCGAGGATTTGTAGACAGCGCGCCAGTTATGGAACGTGCCTGGGCAATTAAAAGTGGTTTGGGATGGATTGGTAAAAATGGAAATTTAATTACTAAAAATCAAGGGTCCTTTTTTTTCATTGCAACATTAATCATTGATCTGGAGTTAGATTATGACGAGGAATATTCATTTGATTACTGTGGCACTTGCACAAAGTGCATTGATGCTTGTCCTACAGACGCTATTTTGCCCAACAAAGAAATTAATGGTGCGCAATGTATTTCCTATTACACCATCGAATTAAAAGACGCTTTGATTCAATCAGATAAAAACTTTCAACAGTGGATGTTTGGTTGCGATATTTGCCAAGATGTTTGCCCCTGGAATCGCTTTTCGAAACCTACATCAGAAAAAAAGTTTGAACCCATACAAGAAATATTAAACTACAAGCAAGCTGACTGGTTAGAAATAACAGAAGATATATTTAAAAAGGTATTTAAAAATTCTCCTCTTAAACGAAGTAAATACAACGGGTTGATGCGAAATATTAGATTTGCCAATCATCTATAAATTTTTTTACGCTTTTGACTAACTTTTTTTCAAAAAAACAATTTAATATTGCAATCTAATTATTGAGCTAATAATCGTTCAATTTAATTACCTCGGGGTGTCCAATTTTTGGTCTGAGATTAAACCCGTAGAACCTGGAACAGATAATGCTGTTTAGGAAAGGGAAGCGAATACAATTTTCACTTACCCATTTTGTTAAAGTGTTTTTTTTAAAGAAAATGCTTTGGTCTGCCGATATTAATCCATCGGTATTGTTTAACCGCAGTGAGTTTATAAGCTCTCTGCACAAAATATTTGTAAAATGAAAAAAATTTTCATTAGTTTGACATTCATGTCATTGGTTTTAAAAACCAATGCGCAAAACGATTCTGTAAAAAATGTAGAATTGCCAGCGGCTGTTATTAAAGAACAAAAATTCCAATTGTTAGACGAGAAAAATCTTAAAGAAATTAAAATTGATTTTTTGAAACGTACCAATCAAACACAAGATGTACCTTATGTATTAAATGGCTTGTCGAATGTAGTAGTCTCCTCCGATGCAGGAACAGGAACCGGTTACACCGATATTAAAGTGAGAGGCACTGATTTAAATCGAATCAATGTTACCATGAACGGAATTCCAGTAAATGATCCAGAAAGTCAAGCTACTTATTTTGTAAATACACCCGATTTGATGTCTTCTGCACAAAGCGTTGAATTAGTAAAAGGAGTTGGGAATTCAAAAAATGGAAATGGAAGTTTTGGAGCTTCTTTAGCAATCAACAATTTAGATGTAAACAATAAAGAAGCACAATTTAATTTCTCAACCAGTTATGGTTCATTCAATACATTTAAAAGTGTTGCCAGAGCCAGTACAGGATTAATCAACAATAAATTTATAGCCACACTTCGAGCCTCTAATATTACCTCAGATGGATATGTAGACAGGGCTACTGCTGATTTAAAATCAATGCAACTAACTGCTAAATACTTAATTGATAAAAACACACAAATTGTATTTAATTACCTCAAAGGAAAAGAAAAAACAGGGCAAGCTTGGAATGGTATTATGCAAGACAGTTTAAAAACAAATAGGACATTTAATGAATTAGGAATAAAGGCTGATGGTACTTTCTATAATAATCAAACGGATAATTATGGTCAGGATTATTATCAATTATTTTTTGATAAAAAACTAAATCACAAATGGTCTGTGGGCTCTACATTGTTTTACACTAAAGGGAAAGGATATTATGAAGAATATAAATTAAGTCAACAATATGCAGACTACAATTTATCCAATCCAATTATTGGTGCAGACACAATTCGCAATACAGACTTAGTGCGTCAGCTATGGTTAGATAATGATTATTATGGAGGAAGATGGTATGCCAATTATTTTTCAAAAAAATTAAATGCAGGGTTATTTTTAAACTTTAATCAATATAAAGGGAGGCATCATGGAGATGTTATTTGGTCTCAATATCCCATCGAAAAAGGCCACCGTTGGTATCAATTATCTAGTTTAAAAACGGATATTAACTTGTACTCAATGGCTGATTATACCATTAATAATAAATGGTCTGTTTTTGCCGATATGCAATATCGAAAAGTAAATTATCAAATAAATGGCTTTAGAAAAAATCCAACAATAAACCACGATTTGAATTGGAATTTCTTTAATCCTAAATTTAAACTTACTTATAAAAAAACCAATCAGCAATTGAGTTTGATGTTGGGGGTGGCTCAAAAAGAGCCCAATAGAGACGATATCGAAGCCAATGTGAACGAGTTGCCTAAGCCAGAAAAAATGACCAATGTAGAATTGAATTATATATATACCATTAAAAACAAATTGGCTTTTTATGCAACATCTTATTTAATGTATTACAAAGATCAATTGGTTTTAACAGGTAAAATAAATGATGTTGGAGCCTATACTCGTACAAATATACCTACGAGTTATCGTTACGGAATTGAGTTAGAAACGAAATGGCAGCCAGCTTCAAAATTTGTTGAAATCAATGGGAATATATCGTTTAGTCAAAATAAAATTCAAGATTTTACAGAGTATTTAGATGATTATGACAATGGTGGGCAAGCTGAAAATAAATTCCAAAAAACTGACATTTCATTTTCTCCTAATATGGTAGCAGGTTTAACAACATCCCTTTTCCCTTTAAGAAACTCAAATTATAAAAAAATACAAAATGCCTCTATTGATATTATAGGGAAATATGTGGGGAGACAATTTTTAGACAATACAAGCAACAGCAATCGTCTATTAAAAGCATTTGAAACAATTGACATGACAGTTAATATTCCTTATCAATTAAATACAAAACAAAACATCGGATTTCGAATCGGATTATACAATATACTAAACAAAAAATTTGAAGCCAGAGGTGCATCATATAATTGGAGAGAAAACAATCAAGTTGTTACATTGAATTATTTCTTTCCTCAAGCTGGATTTCATTTTATGAGTGGGATCGTGTTTAATTTTTAATCTCGATAATAATAAAATACGGGGTCTATTTAAAATAATAAATAAGCAATAAAATACCGCAGTTTACATTGGCGTTCTCAAAGGGTTTTTGGGAACGCCAATTTGCTTTATGGGGGTCATATCAAAACAAATATTTTTTTCAAAATGGTTACGCACTAAAAGTTAAGTAGAGTAGTTTATATTGTTTCTACTTTTCAAAGGAATTTTATCAAGGAGTAGATATTAATTTTCATCAAATTACAAAAGGGTTTGATATATCAAACCCTTCAATGTTCTTAAATTTCTATACGGTTCCTTTTTATTATTTATGTCTTAAAGAATAGTAATGGCGGGGTTTACAATTGGTTCAAAAGTTATTTTTAAATAATTTTCGAATAATTAAATGAAAGAAATTAGGTAGAGTGGCAAAGAAGGTATACATTTGCACTCCCCAAAACGGAAGATGGTTATGGGTAGCAAAGATCTTCGAGAATTTATGGCTATTTAGAGTATGATTAGTTTGTTATGATTTAGAAATAAATTTTAAAAATAAATTAAAATAAATTTGGTAGTTAGAAATAAATTGATACCTTTGCACTCCGTTAGAAAAACAACGGCAAAAAAAGTAACAAAAGTTCATTGAAAGACGGAAACAACAGAAATAAAAAACGCAAGTTTTTTAAATAGGTAAATCTTAGCGAAAATTAAAATTAGATCGCTAATTTCTTTGGAAATTAGTCAGAATCAAAACAAAA
>CANHJA010000037.1 GCA_947460795.1 Bacteroidota bacterium
AGATGTTCTAACGCTGCTTCAGGTTTATGGGGTACATTAGGAACATTTACAACTCCTGCTCCATTAGTTGTTTGTACTTCACCTACTACATTGAATGTTTCAAATGTAACTGCTGCAACTGCAAGCTTCAGCTGGACTGCAGCTGGAACTCCAACAACATCTTATTTATTACGTTATAGAGTGGTAGGTACAACTACATGGCAAAATTGTGGTGTTACTACAACTTCAAGAGTAATTGGAGGATTAACTCCAGGTACAAATTATGAAGCACAAGTTGCAAGTTATTGCCAAAGCATTAATGCATATGGTGCATATACTCCACTTGCAACATTTACTACTGTTTCAGCTCCTTCTTGTTCTGCTCCTACAAACTTTGCTTTCGTTTCTTCAACAGGATCAACTGCAACTGTATCATGGACAAACAGTACAGGTCCTACATCATATGTAGTGAGTATTCGTGTTGCTGGTTCTACATCTTCTTACTTAAATTACAATGGAACTTCAAATCCACGTCATATGGGAGGTTTAACACCGAATACACAATATGAAGCGTATTTAAGAGGATATTGTGCAGCTACAAACCAATTTACAACTGCTAGTGCTTTAATCAATTTCAATACAGGTGCATTGTCTAAATCTCCTGCTTTTGTTGAATACCCAGAAGGAGTTAGTCACGAAGTTAAAGTATACCCTAATCCTACTTCTGATGAGTTATATATTGAGATGTTAAGCGACATTCAATCAACCACTTCAATTAAAGTAATGGATATGAGTGGACGTGTTGTAAAACAAGCTCAATCAACCACTTTTGATGGATTGAACACAATTAAAGTTAGTTTAAGCGAATTAACTGCTGGAATGTATACTATTCAAGTAGTTACTAATGATAAATTAATGCACGTTGGTCGCATCAACAAGAACTAATCTCTTACTTTTAGATTGATAGTATTAATAAATCTCATTCAATCTAAATTAAAATGTATAACGGGCTGCTCCTTCGAGCAGCCCGTTTTTATTATCCCATACAGATAGTCATTGCCTTCTAAATAAATTTGCATTGTAATTAAATGATAAAGTGTGTATTTTATTTACAAAAATTTGTGTAAGTTTGATGATATAAATTATAAAATATAAATTGGTCAGTGTGAGTTTGATTTCAAAAATTTTGTCGTTTTCTCCTGTAAAATTATTAGGACACCGTTTTGTATCGACATGGGTCGTACTTTCTATTGATTTATTATTAATATCGTTTTCGTTAATTTTATCTTTTTTATTATTAACGGACATACAGTCATATGAGCGATTTTACAAAGGCATTCTTAGTGTGCTCTTTTTTTCATTAATTGGCCATTATATATTTAAACCACATTTAGGATTAATTCGACACACTTCGTTGTACGATGTAAAAAGGGTTTTTTTTGCAAGGACTTTCTCATTAGGATTAAACATTTTATTCATTCTGTATATTACTAAAATTTTAAAACTTCAGAATTTCTATTATGCAATTCCACTAAGAGTATCTGCAATAAATTTTGTACTCAGCTTGTATTTATTAATTCAATTTAGATTGGGTATAAAATATATTTTCAATTTAGGCAAACAAGTAAAAAACAAAACAAAAGCGATTATATATGGAGCAGGAAAAACAGGTCATTTTGTATTTGACTCTTTATTAGAGACCTATCAAATAGTTGCTTTTGTAGATGACAATGTAAGCATAAAAGGACGGGTTTACAAAGAGGCACCCATCATTTTATTTGATGAAAATTTTGAAAAATTTGTTGCTAAACACAATGTCAAGGAACTAATACTTGCCATTCAGAAAATATCGCCTGTTCAAAAAAGAAAAATTGTAGACAAGTGCATAATGATTGGTGTAGAAGTAAAAATTGTACCTCCTGCTAAAGATTGGGTAAATGGGCAAATAAAAACCTCTCAAATAAAATTGGTGAAAATTGATGAATTGCTTGGAAGGGATGTAATTAATTTAGACAACAAATTATTGCAATACAAGCTTCAAGAAAAAGTTGTTTTGGTAACTGGCGCAGCAGGAAGTATTGGCTCAGAAATTGTAAAACAATTGATTTATTACAAGCCTAAATTAGTTATTTTAGTAGATCAAGCAGAGTCCCCATTATACAATTTGGAAATGGAGTTAAACAATTTAAATAGCCATCAGATTGAAACGAAAATCATCTTGGCAGATATTAGGGACTCAAATACCATGAAAGAAATATTTCAAAAATATCTAATCAATTGGGTGTTTCATGCTGCTGCTTATAAGCATGTGCCAACGATGGAATTAAATCCGAAAGAAGCAGTAAAAATAAATGTATTAGGAACTAAAATAATTGCAGATTTAGCCGACCTATACAAAGTAGAAAAAATGGTATTTATTTCAACTGATAAAGCAGTAAACCCCACCAATGTAATGGGCGCTACTAAACGAATAGCAGAAATGTATGTTCAAAGTAAAAATAATCATTCAAATACTTCTTACATCACCACTCGATTTGGCAACGTTTTAGGTTCCAATGGATCTGTAATTCCTATTTTTGAAAAGCAAATTGCAGATGGAGGACCTGTAAAAGTTACTCATCCAGAAATAACTCGATTTTTTATGACGATTCCTGAGGCATGTCAATTAGTATTAGAAGCAGGTGCAATGGGTGAAGGGGGTGAAATATTTGTTTTTGATATGGGCGATTCAGTGAAAATTGTTGACTTAGCAAGAAAAATGATTCAACTATCCGGATTGCAACCCGATAAAGATATTGAAATACAATTTACAGGTTTACGACCCGGTGAAAAATTATATGAAGAATTATTAAATGATGTAGAGTCTATCATACCTACGCACCATGATAAAATTATGAAAGCCAAGGTGCCTCAATATAATTATTTCTTTATACAAGAAGAATTAAACAAATTAAATAATCTCATTCAATTAGCTGCTACAGACAATATTGTAGTGAGTACATTAAAAAATATTGTACCAGAATTTATAAGTCAAAATTCATTTTACGAAAAATTAGATTCTAAAGTAGAAGAAATAATTTTAAAATAAATATTCTACGAATTTCCTCTTCATTTATTTAACGCATTGTTTAAAGTGATTTGGATAATTTAAATTAAATTGCACCAAAATTATTTTACATGAAAAGTTATATTTTAATGTTTTTGTCTTTTTTATCAATTGTTTCATGTAATGTGCATCCAGAAAAATATATCTATTTCCAACACAAATATGGCGATAGAAGTGAAATTATATCAGATTCTGTTTCAAATACAACAAGTGTATATACCGTGTTTCAGCCAGATGATTTAGTGGCAATTTCAGTAACTTCTATTGATCCAGAAGCAGTAAAACCATTTGCTACAGATTTGCCTTCAAAAGGAGAATCATCAAAAGGGGACAATGCAGCTGGTTATTTAATTGATGCAAATGGAAATATTGAGTTTCCGTTAATAGGCACCGTTAAATTAGCAGGTTTAAACAGAATACAAGCATCTCTTTTATTGAAAGAAAAAATAACTAGCTATGTGAAAAGTCCTATTGTGAATGTAAGACTCCAAAATTTCAAAATTACCATTCTTGGTGAAGTTAATAGACCTGGTGTTTTTACCTTGAATCATGAAAAAATTACCCTACCAGAAGCATTGGGATTGGCAGGTGATTTATCCATTAATGGAGTAAGAGAAAATGTTTTACTAATAAGAGAAGAAGAAGGCGTTAAAAAGGAAATTCGAATCAATTTAACCTCAAGAGACATCTTTCGTTCACCATATTATTATTTGCATCAAAACGACATTTTATATGTAGAGCCTTTTAAAAGTAAAATTGCAGCTAGCCAACAAGTTACTGCTTATGGAAGTTTAGTGATTGCAGGAACTACACTCTTTATAACGATTTTAAATTATTTGACACGATAATATGAACATAGAAAACGAACAAGATTTTTTTCAAGAAGAAAATTTAGAATCAGGGCTTAATATTAAAGAACTAATTGGCAAACTCTTGCATCATTGGTTTTGGTTTATCCTTGGATTAATGTTTGCTTTTATTATCGCTTTTGTTTATCTGCGTTATCAAATTCCCATTTATCAAGCAAAGGCAACTGTATTAATTAAAGATGAAAAAAAAGGCGGAGCCTTGTCAGAATTATCAGCATTCTCTGATTTAAATATCATGTCAAACTCTAGTAGTATCGATAATGAAATTGAAATATTCAAATCTCGAAATCTAATGTCAAGAGTAGTAAGAGATTTGAATTTACAAACAAGTTACTTTGTAAAGGGAAATGTGATACAAAAAGAGTTGTATGTCAATTTGCCATTTAGAGTAATTTATTTTGGCGACAGAAATAAAGTGGATAATTCCAATGCTAATTTTTTGGTTAAAGTAATTGACAATAAATTTTTTGAATTTACAGAAGGGGAAAATAAATTGATTCAAAAAAAATCATTTTCAGATACCTTGCACACCACTATTGGAACAATCATGGTTGTTCCTAATCAACAATATTTATCAAATTGGGCCAATAAAGAGTTTAATATAAAGCTTAGTTCAATCAATTCCATTGTAAATAATTACTTATTAAATTTAACGGTAAAATCAATGTCAAAAACCGCTAGTTTAATTGAATTGACGTTTAATGACCGGTCAAAAGAAAAAGCGAGAGACATCATCAATAACTTAATTTTTCAACACAACCAAGATGTAATCGAGGATAAAAATCAAATTTCAAAAAATACAGCTTCTTTCATCAATGATCGTTTACAATACATTACCAATGAATTGTCAAATGTAGAAAGTACTGCGCAACAATACAAACAAAGCAACAATGTGGTAGATGTTGCCTCGGAAGCTAAATTATATTTAGAGTCTGATCAATTGAACGAACAACGAATTTCAGAATTGAGCTCACAACAAAAAGTGGCCGATAACATTTATGAATATGTAGTTCGCAACAACAATACCGATTTAATACCTACCAATTTTGGAATTGCAGATGGAAATAGCGCGGCCAACATTACCAGTTACAACCAGTTGATTTTAGAAAGAAATCAAAAAATTAAAAGTACCAGTGAAATTCACCCTGCCATCATTGCTTTAGATGAACAAATTAACAGCTTAAGACAAAATGTGATTTCTGGTATTAAAAATTACAGAAATTCACTACAAATACAACGCAATGCATTAGCAAAACAAAGTGGTTTATACAATTCTAAAATTTCATCGGTGCCAAGATATGAGCGTCAAATAAAATCAATCAGTCGCCAACAAGAAATTAAAGAAGGATTATACCTTTATTTACTACAGAAAAGAGAGGAAACCAATATTGCATTAGCAGTTACGGTAGCCAATGCAAAAACTATAGACAGTGCTTTTAGCAATGGTATTTCTATATTCCCAGATAAAAAGAAAACCTATACATTGGCTCTTGTATTTGGCTTGCTAATACCTGCATTGCTTATTTATTTAAAACAAATTTTTGATACCAAAGTACATAGCATCAAAGATTTAGAAAAATTAAATATGCCTTTTGCTGGTGATATTCCAATGGCAGAGTATGAAGAACGGTTGATCATTACCAAAGGATTGTCTTCTAGCATTGCAGAAGCCTTTAGAATGACGCGTACGAATATTGATTTTCTTACGAGCTCAGTTAAAGATAGAGCAAAAACCATTCTTATTACATCCACTTTACCTGGAGAGGGTAAATCTTTTGTTTCTCTAAATTTAGCATCTACAATAAGTCTTGCAAATAAAAAAGTAATATTAGTGGGAATGGATTTACGGGCACCTAAATTATTAGAATATTTAAATTTAAACATAGAGAATCCGATAGGAGTTACCAATTTTATTATTGATGATAATTTAACCATTGATGATATTATTTTGAAAAGACCTACTAAAGAAAATATCGATGTAATTATCTCTGGTGATATTCCTCCCAATCCATCCGAGTTATTATTAGATAGCAGAACGAAATTACTTTTTGAAGAACTTAAAGAACGATATGATTACATCATCATTGATACAGCTCCGGTGGGTGTGGTAACTGATACCATTTTAGTGAATGAATTTGCCGACACTACATTATACATTGTGAAAGCAGAATACATCGATAAGCGCATGCTCAATGTGCCATTGAGTTTGTATCATGAAAAACGATTAAAAAATATGGCATTGTTGTTAAATGGTACCGATATTCAAAAAGGCTATGGTTATGGCTATGGCTATGGTTATGGCTACGGTTATGGTTATGGCTACGGTTATGGTTATGGCTACGGTTATGGAAACTATACGAAAGACGACGTGAAGCAAAGTTTCCTAGCTAAATTAAAACAGAAATTATTTAAGCCAAAGGCGTAATATAATCAGTAAAAAGCATCTTTTATATGCAATAATTCGGGCTTGGTATCTTTTTTTAAAATAATGGATATCACATCAAACCGAACATCTTTATATTGTTTGTCTATTAAAAATGATTGAGAAGCCTCTGTGATATTTTTAATCTTGGCATTGCTAATTGCATTTTCAGGCATGCCCATTTTTAAATTGGTTCGAGTTTTTACTTCCACAAATATGTATATATCTTCTTTTTTAAAAATGAGGTCTATTTCTTTGTGCCCAATGGTCCAATTCTTTTCAATTAACTCATATCCATTCTGTAAGCAATGCTCCAGCGCTAATTCTTCGCCTAAATTTCCTATTTTTTTGTTTTTGCTCATTATGTCTTAAATTTACAATCTTTTTAAAACTATATATGAAAAGACTAATAGAAAATTTTACTTTACAACTTGCCGAGGCGATCACGATTGGTAAAAAAAGTAAAATTACATTCACTAAAAAAACATTTAATCAAGTAGTAGTTAGTGGATTAGGCGGCAGTGGAATTGGTGGTACCATCATACAAGATTATGTATTTGATAAGTTATCCATTCCTTTTGTAGTGAATAAAAATTATTTTATTCCTAAATCAGTCACTGCAGATACCCTTTTTATCGCTTGTTCATATTCTGGCAATACCGAAGAAACGATATCGGCCGTAAAAGAAGCTAAAAAAAGAAAAGCAAATATTGTATGCATTACATCGGGTGGTGAATTGGCAAATTTTGCTACTAAAAATAAATTACCTTTAATTTTAGTTCCCGGTGGAAACCCACCAAGAGCCAGCTTAGGATACTCTTTAGTGCAAATATTATTTGTATTAAATCAAGCGAAATTAATCAGCACTTCGTTTATCAAAGAAATAGAATCTAGCATTTCATTGATCAATAAAGAAACAAAAAAAATACAAACAAATGCTATAAAAATTGCGAACCAAATTAACGGAAAACTAATCGCAATTTACACCAACGTAGGGCACGAAGGCATCGCCATTAGATTCAGACAACAACTGAATGAAAATAGCAAACAACTTGCTTGGACCAATGTGATTCCTGAAATGACCCACAATGAAATTATAGGTTGGAAAAAAGAACACAAAGAATTAGCCATCCTATATTGCGCCGCAAAATCAGATTATGAAAGAAACTTGCGCCGCATGAAAGTGCTCAAAGAAGTAACAAAAAAATATAAAGCAACTTTAATTGACATCGATATCAAAGGAAATTCGTTTTTTGAACAAGTATTCCTATTTGTTCATTTGACAGACTGGATTTCAGTATGTTTAGCCGACCTAACCAATACAGATCCTGTCGAAGTGAACGTACTTGATCTGTTAAAATCAAATATGGCAAAAAAATAATATTGTAAATATCAAAATCTTAATAGAAATTTGCAACACTAAGATTTTTAGGCTTAAAAAAATAATATGAAGAAAGAAATATTAATAGTAGCATTGTTAGTTTTAATTACCGCTATTTTACGAATTGTAAATGCTGAAGTGCACATGTACAATATGGTTCCTGTTGCTGCTTTAGGGATATTTAGCGGATCTGTTTTAACAAACAAAAAATGGGCTTACATGATTCCTCTAACCGCTATGTTTTTGTCGGATGTAGGATTGAATTTATTTACTAGCACACCAGGTTTTTATGGTATTTCTCAATTCGTAAATTATATTGCTTTAGGTTTAGTAACTCTTTTAGGAACAACGTTGGTAAACAGAAAAGCGATTAATGTGTTAGGATATACCTTAGGAGGCTCAATGATTTTTTTCTTAGTATCTAACTTTGGAACTTTTTTACAAGGGTATTATGGATACCATTTTGAAGGATTTACAACTTGTTACGCTATGGCATTGCCATTTTATAAAAGCGAATTTTCGACTGTAATTTTTATGAATAGTTTTTTAGGAGATATTATATTTTCAGCGGTTGCTTTTGGTGTTTACTACCTAGTTACTATGCCAAAATTAACGTTGAAAAAAGCATAATATTTTTCACTTTAAATAATTGAAAAAGCTGCACCCTGTGTGGCTTTTTTTATGTGTTATCAATTCATTTGATATTGCTTTACTACAAATTGAAACTACTTTTACACAATGGCAATACACTGTTTACAAAAAACACAAAAATTAAATTTATCAATTTCAGAGGTGTGGGATTTTATATCGTCTCCTAAAAATTTAAAAGAAATTACACCCGATTACATGGGCTTTGAAATATTAACCGATTTGCCCGAAAAAATGTATGCAGGTCAAATTATTCAATATAAAGTAACCCCATTGTTAAACATCCCAATGAGTTGGTGTACCGAAATTACCCATGTTAAAGAGCATGAATATTTTGTAGATGAACAACGACAAGGTCCGTATAAATTTTGGCATCATCAACACCATATCAAACCAATAAAAAATGGGGTAGAAATGTTAGATATCGTGCATTACCAAGCGCCATTTGGTATCATTGGGGAATTGGTTACCCCACTCATAGTGACCAAAAAACTAGAAGAAATTTTTGAATACCGATTCAATAAATTAATTCAACTTTTTGGAGAATATAAAGAAGGGTAATAATTACTTTTGCGTTTCATATGAATGAACGTCATAAAGCACATTTAGCATTATTAGGAGCCAATTTATTTTATGGTGCAGGGTTTACCGTTGCAAAGTCCGTGATGCCCTCGCTCATTCAACCAGGAGGATTTATTTTAATCAGGGTTTTATGCGCCACTTTTTTATTTTGGTTGTCTTTTTTGGGTGGTAAAAATTACAGAACCAAAATAGACCGATCCGATTTTATACGATTGGTTTTTTGTGGTTTATTGGGAGTAGCTGTCAATCAATTGTTTTTCTTTAAAGGATTGAGCTTAACCTCACCCATTCATGCATCGCTCATGATGCTTTCAACGCCCATATTAGTGAGTGTATTTGCTGCTGTAGTGCTCAAAGAAAAATTTTCTAAACTCAATTTATTCGGATTGTCTTTAGGTGTATTTGGTGCTGCCTTATTGGTTACGATAGCTGCAAAAGATAAAGTAGCCATTAACCCCATTTTGGGTGATACCTTCGTATTTTTAAATGCCTCTTCTTATGCTATTTACATGATTATTGTAAAACCATTGATGCACAAATATCGTCCTATCATTGTGGTTCGATGGATTTTTTTAATAGGTAGTTTATTCGTATTCCCATTCGGCATTCAAGATTTTTTATCCATCCAATGGGCTTCATTTACTCCTAATAATTATTTAGCCGTTGGCTTCATTATAATTGGTGTTACTTTCTTTACCTACCTGTGGAATATTTATGCCATCAGAATTCTAAGTCCGGCCATTGCAGGGGCTTATATTTATATTCAACCATTATTTGCAGCGGTTATTGCAATATTATTTTTGGGTGAAGAAATGAGCCTGATAAAAGCCATAGCAGCCATTTTAATTTTTGTTGGTGTGTTTTTGGTAAGTAAAAAAAATACCTAGTTTTTTGGGATGCAACTTTAAAAGTAAATAATAAAAAAAATCCGAAGCGTTTTGCTTCGGATTTTTTTTAAGAATTTTTTATTGCTGATTATCTGTGATAAAAACGTTCTTCCACAATAAAGTCGCCATCCCATTTTTGAACAGCTACTTGGCTAATTTTCATTCGCACATCATTTTGGAAGGTCACATCCATCCAGTTTTCAATTAAAACAGTCTTGTTTTCTTCGTCTGCAGCCATTGAATCAATTCCCGCACCATGCACTGCTTTCACCGATTCTAAAAACTTAATTTCATATTCTCTGTTAATCGCTTTTCCTACTCTTGCTTCTTCTCCCATTTCTGTCATTACAACATCTTCGTGATAAAATTTATCAAATGCTTCTAATAATTGACCAGAAAAAATCATGTCATAAACTGCTTGTGCTTTTTGTTTGTATGTCATATTCATTTAAAATTTAGAATGCAAAGCTAGGTCGATCACAATAAGCATTGTGTGATATTTGGTAAAAATAGTTGTGATTTATGTCAATAAATTATCAATCACCTGACTGTACCAAATATGCTCTAAAGCCAATACATTTTTTGCTACTTCTGTTGCATCTTCAAATTCACTAACAGGTATTTTCTTTTGTAGAAGGATGGTTCCTTCGTCATAATTTTCATTTACCATATGAATGGTGATACCCGTTTCTTTTTCTTTGTTATTTACAACGGCTTCGTGTACAAAATGGCCATACATTCCTTTTCCACCATAGTTAGGCAACAAAGCAGGATGAATATTAATAATTTTTCGAGGATAAGCCTCCACTAAAAATGTAGGTATTTTCCATAAAAAGCCGGCCAATACAATTAAATCAGGTTTATAAACATCCAATGAATCAATAAAAACGGGCGATGTAAAAACCAATTTATCCACTAGCATTACGTCAATATTATGTTCTTGAGCAATATCGATCACGCCAGCCCTCGATTTGTTAGTTACGATTAAAGGAAAAGATACATCTTTTCGATCTTTAAAATAATGGAGAATTGCACTCACATTGCTTCCTCCTCCAGATGCAAATAAAATAATATTTTTCACAGAGCAAATTTATAGCATTCTATTCATGTTATAAATATCATTTTATAGTTTTATCAAATACAATCTTTAAATTTGCTGCCTTATGAGACAAGAAATTGCAGAAATATTAAAAGGTAAACAAGTAGATTATACAATTACGGTTAATGGTTGGGTACGAACATTTCGTAACAATCAATTTATAGCCTTAAATGATGGTAGCACCAATCATAATTTACAAGTCGTAGTAGAATTAAATTCACAAGATGAAGCCTTGCTAAAACGAATCACTACGAGTGCTTGTATTAGTGCAACTGGTAAAATAGTGGCTTCACAAGGTAAAGGTCAAACTGTTGAGTTAATTGCAGATACAATCGAAATTTTAGGAGACAGTGATGCCGAAAAATATCCTTTACAACCTAAAAAACACAGCCTTGAATTTTTAAGAGAAATAGCACATCTTCGATTTAGAACCAACACCTTTGGAAGCGTATTTCGCTTGCGCAATGCGTTGATTTTTGGTATTCATAAATTTTTCCAAGAACAAAATTTCTTAAATATTCATTCACCTATCATTTCGGCCAGTGATGCAGAAGGTGCAGGTGAAATGTTTAAAGTAACCACGTTAGATTTAGATAAATTACCTAAATCTGAAGACGGAGCCATTGATTATAAACAAGATTTTTTTGGTCGCAGTGCAAACCTTACAGTAAGCGGTCAATTAGAAGCGGAATTGGCTGCTATGGCTTTTTCTAAAGTATACACATTTGGTCCAACTTTTAGAGCAGAAAACTCAAATACAACCCGACATTTAGCAGAGTTTTGGATGATAGAGCCAGAAGTTGCTTTCAATGAATTAAAAGAAAATGCAGACTTGGCCGAAGCCATGTTAAAATATGTGATTCAATATGCGATGGAAAAACATCCAGATGACATCGCATTTTTAGATGCTCGATTGGCCGACGAAGAAAAACAAAAACCAACCAACGAACGCGCAGAATTTGGTTTAATTGAAAAACTAAATTTTGTATTAAATAACGATTTTGAGCGCATAACGTATACCGAAGCCATCGATATTTTATTGCAATCGCCTGCTTACAAGAAAAAGAAATTTCAATATGATGTAAAATGGGGCATTGATATGCAAAGCGAACATGAGCGTTACTTAGTTGAAAAACATTTTAAAAAACCAGTCATTGTAACCGATTATCCAAAAGATATCAAAGCATTTTATATGCGCCAAAATGATGGTTGCGAACCAGGAAGAGAAACGGTAGCCGCTATGGATATTTTAGCGCCAGGCATTGGTGAAATTATTGGCGGTTCGCAAAGAGAAGAGCGTTTAGAAAAGCTAGAAAAAAGAATGCATGAAATGGAAATTCCTACCAAAGAAATGTTTTGGTATTTAGATACTCGACGTTATGGAACTTGTAAACATGCAGGTTTTGGATTAGGTTTCGAACGTTTAGTACAATTTGTTACCGGGATGGGTAATATCAGGGATGTAATTCCTTTTCCAAGAACCCCGCAAAACTGTGAGTTTTAAAGGCTTTCAGAATAAAATAAAATTTATTTTAAAATAAAATTTGTAAAATGTAAATTTTTCCTATTTTTGCACTCCAACAAGATTCTTCCTTAGCTCAGTTGGTTAGAGCATCTGACTGTTAATCAGAGGGTCTCTGGTTCAAGTCCAGAAGGGAGAGCAGAAGCCTCAACATCGTTGAGGCTTTTTTATTATTATGTTTGAAAAGATAAAAAACAATAAAAACTTTCTCCTCATTGGGCTCACGTTGAGCATGCTCACTTGGGGTTTAAGTTGGCCCAGCGCTAAAATGTTGATGCAATATGGCAAGCCATTAGAAATTGCAATTATTCGTTTTTTCTTTACCGTAGTAAGTATGTTTTTTATTTTACGCTTTGCAAAAATAAAATTCTCAATTACCCAAAAAGGACTTCCTTATTTAGTGGCCTCATCCTTACTAGTAGGTGGCTATAGCATTTGTTTTTTTAATGGCATAAAACATGGTATGCCAGGCGCAGGGGGCGTTTTAGTTACTACCATGACTCCACTGATATCTTTTTTATTGAGTGCGATCATATCAAAACGAAGCCTGCGTAAAAAGGAAATTATAGGGTTGGGATTGGGTATTTTTGCCGGATTTTTTCTTTTAAAAATTTGGTCCAATTATTTGCATCTATTTGAAAGTGGCAATTCATTTTTCTTGTTATCAACTGTTTTATGGAGTTTTTTAAGTCGATTTACAGCTAAATCTAGCAATTATGGCTCTCCTTTAGCATTTACTTTTTGGATGAATGTGGGTTGTATTCTTTTCTTATTTTTCTTTATCGATCCTGTCGCAGTCATTACCATTCTTCAAAAAGGAGATACTCATTTTTGGACAAATATGATTTTTAATTCAGTAATTAATACCGGAATGGCAACAACTTTTTTCTTTTATGCAACCTCTAAAATGGGCGCCGCTAAAACGAGTAGTTTTATTTATATAGTGCCTTTTGCAGCATCCCTTTCATCATTCTTTTTTGTACATGAAATTATTTTTTGGAATACGATTGTTGGTGGCTTATTGGGTAT
>CANHJA010000038.1 GCA_947460795.1 Bacteroidota bacterium
AATTGATGTGCTCATTCATTTTTGTGAGGAGATGAATCAACTTTCACTTCATTGGAAAGATCATAAAGTGATGGTAAATTTATATCAAAGTCAAATCAAAAAAATTGAAAAATTGATTGCTACATTGCACGAAGATTTGCAATTTGACTATCGCCAAAAACTAACACTCAATCAATAAAATTTATATTACACGATCTTTCATATAGAAAATAAAAATATGCTATTTAGAAAACATTTTCATGGCACAAGTATTAGGAATTAATATTGTAATCTAAATTATAATTCATGACAAAAAACATTTTCAAAACAACAACACTTTTCATTGCAGCCGCAATCATTTCATTTTCATCATGCACTAAAAAAAATGATGATACTACGTTTTATTCGAGCTTATCAGTAACACACGCTTCTCCTGATGCACCTGCAGTTGACATCTATATTGACAATTCAAAAGTAACAACAACCCCTTTTTCTTTTTCAAACACTACAGGCTATTTAAAAAATCTTATTTCTGGAAAAAGAAATATTAAAGTAAATGTTGCTGGAACTACAACCAACGTAATCAATGCAGACATTACATTTGATGGAAATAAAAGTTATTCATTATTTGCTATCGACTCTGTATCAAAATTATCTACTATATTAACTGTTGACGATTTAACAGCTCCTGCTGCTGGTAAAGCACATGTTCGTTTTATTCACTTATCTCCTGATGCACCAGCAGTAGACATCGCTGTAGTTGGTGGACCAGTAGTTTTTCCAAATAGCAGTTTTAAAAGTGTAAGCGCATTTACTCCGTTAGGAGCAGGAACTTACAATTTAGAAGTAAGAGTAGCAGGAACAACAAATGTTGCATTAACATTGCCTTCAATTACATTAGAAAGCGGTAAAATTTACACTGTTTATGCGAAAGGGTTTTTAGGTGGCACAGGTGCTCAAGCATTAGATGCTGGTATCATTGTAAATAATTAATCCTAATTTTAATAATCTTTAAAAATGAGTCTGCAGATTGCAGACTCTTTTTTATTTAAACGATCTCTTCATAATCCAAATCCACTTCCTCTTCCTCGGTAAAAAGTTCGTCCTCAATAAATGGATAAAATGGAGCTACAAACGATTTTACTTTTTCATTAAACAACACATCCTCATTAAATAAAAAATGAATGCGAATTGCTTGGGCATAAAAAGGCAAATTCATTTCCAAAATTGTATCTTTTAGCAGCATTAAACGAGCTGCATCTTTTTCGGTAGTGATGATAATTTTATTCGATGTAGCAATGTGATTAAATGCATCTTTCATTTCATTTAAATCATCAATCGAAAAATAATGATGGTCTTTATAAGGCAAGCAATGTACCTTTTTAAATTCTTTTTCCAGTTTCTCTTGCAACGGTTTGGGATTGGCTATGCCAGTAACTAAAAGCACTTCGGTGTCTTGACCAATCTCTTTTTGAAAAGGTGTTAAGGCATAAATATTGGCATAATCAATTGCTGAAAAATAAACTTGTTGGTGAATCAATGGATTGATTTCAGTAATGAGTTTCTTTTTTTCATCTGCAGTAAGGTGTTGAGGACATTTTGTAATAATGACAATGTCGGCACGTTTATAAGCACTTCTACTTTCTCTTAACAAACCAAATGGCATAATAAAATCCTTTGTAAACAAACGATCATAATCCGTCAACAAAATATTCAATCCTGCTTTTACGGTTCTGTGTTGAAAAGCATCGTCCAATAAAATTACTTGAACACCTTGTTTGCGTTGCAACAATTCTGGGATAGCGGTCATGCGCTCTTCGGCTACACAAACCTCTATTGAAGGATATTTCGATTTAAACTGAAAAGGCTCGTCTCCAATATCTCTTGCATTGCTGTTCGCATCGGCTAATTTAAAACCTCTAGTATGTCTTCTGTAACCTCTACTTAGTGTTGCAACTTGATATTCATTTTTTAGTTGCTCAATTAAATATTCAATATGTGGGCTTTTGCCTGTGCCACCTACTGTAATATTACCTACGCAAATCACAGGTAAATTAAATGCGATTGAATCAAATATTTTCCAATCGTAAAATTTATTTCTCAATAAAATAACGAGGCCGTACAGCAAGGCAAATGGCAAAGAGATGTACTTCAACAACGACAAAATCAGTTCTTTCATTTATTTTATTATTTGAATATTTTTTTTCAATACCCAAAGAAACTCATTTTGTTTGTTTTTTAGTTCAATTAAATAAAATTGTTTGTATTCATCTATCATTTTCACGGGTGTTTCTTTCGATAATGTTAAAGCAAGCTCGCTCTCCAACAACGGAATTTTATACACTTCTACCATATCTGTTTTAATCACTCCTTGTTTTTCAACATAATCTGAAACCATGACACTGCTCTTCTTCAATACGGGGGACGTTTTCTTGTATTTTGCTGCAAGCGAGCATTGTAAATGACACAATGAATCTTCTGTAATCGTTAAATTATTGCCTAAAAACTGAAACTGAATGCTGCAATTATTTTTAAAAGTGTAAGTCGCTACATTGTCGTAAATGGCAATAAACCCTCTAAAATCTAAGGTGTTAAAATCGGGCATGCCAGAAACGGCAGTTATATATATAAAAGCCGAATCATCTTTATAATGATTGACATATATGGTTGCATTTGCTTTATTTAATCCCTTATTGAAGCTATATGTCCCTGTGTATTTTCCTGCATAAGAAACGATGGTCACACAAAACATTACTAAAAATAAAATTCCTTTTTTCATTTCGCCGACAAATTAATTAAAAATTTGACAATCAAGATGATAACGCGGTACTTTTATTTTTATTGTCGATGAAAAATTTTAAATTATACGCAAGTAAAATATAAATCGAAATTGATATGGTTTAGATTTAAAAAAAAAAGCGATTCTACAAAAGAATCGCTTTTTTATTGCGTTGTAAATGGAATTTATTTATCTCCGCCAAACATTCCTTTTAATTTGCCTAGGGTATCCTTTGCAAAATCTTCAGCATGGTCTGCAGCATCGCTTAATTTGTCTTTTGCTATTTCAGCTAAATCCTCCAGCTTATCTTTCGTAGCGCCGGCAAATTCTGTTGCTTTTTCAGCATAGCTTGTTTCATGTATTTCTGCTTGTGTGCCTGAAAACATAGATTCAATGTTACTGGATAGTGCTGGTGGTAATTTTGTTTTTACAAAATCGATTACTGTGGTCACTGTTTTTGTAGCTTGTTCAGAACTTAATCCTACTTCGCTCATAATTTTGTTAATTAATTCTTCCATGGTTATTTGTTTAATGTAACCAAAGATAGTATAAATAAAGACAGCATCTCACTTTTTATTTTTGCAATAAATTCATTTTGCTGATCGTTTTATTTTGCCTAAAAACTATTACAGCATCCCAATTGGCGTTTTTACATCATGATAAAACATAAATGTCCAATTTTCATCTTTCCCTTTTTGTGCAAATTCTTGTCTTAGTTCCATGCTTCGCTTTCCATCAAAATCATATTTAGCAACATATTTTGTTTTGAGTTGCTTGAGTTGAGGTGCTACGTCTGCGCCAAAAAACGCTTTTTCATCTTCATCACGAATTAAAAAGCAACAATGGAAAGGGCAATGGCCACCCGTTACTTCAAAATCGATCAACCCTTCTATGGTTCCTTTTTCAGACAACCATTCTGTTTGCATAGAGCTTTTTAAAATAGCAAAATCTTCCAATGTATAGGATTTTCCAGCATTCTCTACTGCAAAATCAAACTCTTTATCTATAACAAAATAAGTTGCATTGGGAAAGCTCAATACTTCTTCTCCTTGCTCATTTATATAAGAAATTCCACCTGCATGATCTTTATGTAAATGAGATAAAATTACTTTATGAATTTCATTTGGCTCTATCCCTAAGGCTCTAATATTATGATGAATTTGTAATTCGCCATTCGGTAATTTATACCCTAGGCCAGTATCAAATAATATATTTTGATGATTTATTTGCACCAAAAATGGTTGAATTTCTACTAACAAGGAGCCAATGGATCTGTCATTTAATTCATCTTGTTCTTCATTGAATGGGATAAATTTTTTATCATGCCCAATGGTAAAAACACCTTCTGAAAGTGGAAAAATATTCATAAAATAATTATTAATTTTTAATTGTAGTTGATATAATTGGTCAATTTACTTTTAGCGAAGAACCATTTGTCTGTCCATATCTAGCCGAACCATTATCACTATCATAATTGCAAAAGTTAAGAGCGAAGTTCCACCATAACTCAATAATGGAAGCGGAATTCCAATAACAGGAGCAAGCCCAACCGTCATGCCAATATTAATGATTAAATGAAAAAACATGATGCCTCCAATACCATAACAATACACTCTACTAAATACAGATCGTTGTCGTTCGGCAATAAAAATAATTCGCAACAAAAAACTTACATACAACATTATTAATAAAACACTTCCCACAAATCCAAATTGTTCACCAATGGTACAAAATATAAAATCGGTTCCTTGCTCAGGCACCCAATTATATTGAGTTTGTGTTCCGTTTAAAAAACCTTTTCCAAAAAAGCCTCCTGAGGCAATCGCAATTTTTGATTGACTCACATTGTAATTGGCTGCATTTTGTTTTTTATTATCCATCCCTTCATGCAAATAATCTTCTGGCACATCTTGACCAATCATGGTGTAAATACGTTGTACTTGATAGCCTTTTAATACTTTTTTAAAAGCAATCGGAACCATGACTTGTGAAAACAAAACTCCCACGAACCAAATGCCTGCAACTAAAAAAAGGATTTCTTTATTGCGTTTAATTTGTTTTCGTTGCGACCATAAAATCCAAACTGCCAATACAGATAAAATAATAAATAAATAATTTTTAGGAATTAACAAAGTGGCTATCGTTAATGCAAAAATAGAGAAGCCAATAATTAAAATAATATTTGGCAACCCCTCTCGATACATTGCAATAAAAAACGATAAATATACCAATGCTAAACCTGTTTCATTTTGAAAAAGCATAATATATAGCATGGGCACCAATGCCAACGCAGCAGCGGTCAATCGATGATTAGTGGTGCTGAAATTTGTATTTTGCAGCGATAAAAATTTAGCAATAGCCAACGCAGCAAATAGCTTCATTAACTCGCCCGGTTGAAATGTAAAAATACCTAAATTTAAAAATGAACTCGACCCTTTAACGGCTTTACCCAATGGAGTAAGCGTTAATAATAAAAAAATGAACCCAACAACATAACTTAAAAAAGGAATTGCAGTAATAAATTTACTATCCAAGAGAATAATTACAAAACCAAATAATAAGGATATACCCAACCAAATAAACTGCTGAGTGTATCTTCTATTACTCATAAAAAAACTAATGTCTGTATCTCTGTGTTCAACAGAATAAATACAAGCCACACCAATAATGGAAAGTACTAAAAAAAGTATGACCAATGTCCAATCGATTCTATCAACAACGGATGTTTTTTTATAACTCACTTTAAAATTGTATTAATTGTTTAGTTTTTTACCATACACTTTTTGAAAATAATACCTAGCCAACATCGAATCTTTTGAATGCTTGATGCTATCTTTTATCGCAATCGCTTTTCGCAGACTGTCTTTATTTCCATTTTTTAGCAATTCTTTTTCACGGTATTTTTGACGATCCAATGAATCTCTTAAATAGGTATAATTGATAATTATTTTAGCCGTTTGCATTTTTTTCAACAGCGGCACACGCTTAGATGAAATAGTATCATGCAAATATTGTTCTATCATTAAACTCGCTATTGGCCCACCCCAAGTAGCACCATAACCTCCATTTTCTATTGCTACAGCCACAGCTATTTTGGGATTATCGCGTGGTGCAAAAGCCACAAACATTGAGTGATTGGGCAATTTAATTACTTTACCATACATGGATCCGTTATTTTGAGCGGTTCCTGTTTTAGCACACACAGCAACATCGGGCAATTTGGCTATTTTACCAGTTCCTTGTTCTACTACTTCTTGCATACCTGCTGCCACCCATTGGTAAGATGAGTCTGCTATGTTCCCTATTTTATGTTTTATTAAAAAAGGTTTTAACTTTGGATGTGTACTGTCTCCATCAATTGATTTTACAAAATGGGGTGTAAAATAAAATCCTTTGTTTGCAATTAAACACATGGAGTTGGCCATTTGAAGTGGCGTTAATAAAATTTCACCTTGTCCCATCCCAATAATGCTCATCATGCATGAATTCCAATTGCCATTATACATTTTATTAAAGAAATTAGAATCTGGAATTTGACCACCTTTTTCATTCGGCAAATCGATCCCAGTTGGATGTCCTAAACCAAAATCATTCATGTAATGATGCCATTTTTGCAACCCAACATGCACATTGCCATATTTAGCAGCATCAATCGACAATCTAAAAACATGACAAAAATAGGCATTGCATGAATTGGCAATTGCCAAACCAAGATTCGCAGCATGCCCGGCTCCTGTGTGCGTACAAGCAACTTTTCGTCCGCAAGCAAAATAGCCTCCATTACAACCATAACCATAAGACGGAGTAATAACGCCTTGATCTAATGCAACTAAAGCTGTGAGTGGCTTAAAAGTAGAACCTGGAGTATAAGTAGCTTGTATACCTCGGTTTAATAACGGTTTGGTAGCATCATTATAAAGAGCCACTAAATTTTTTCCTTTATCGGCACCCGTTAATAATTTAGGATCAAAAGTAGGACCATTTGCATAAGCTAAAACGCCTCCTGTTTTTGGATCTATTGCAATCGCACATCCCAATTTATTTTGCATCATCGTCTCTGCTAGTTTTTGCAATTTAGCATCTAAAAACAATTCTATTTTTTTTCCGGGAATTGAAGAAGAATCCATTTCCCCATTTTTATACGGGCCTTGAATTCGTTGTTTCACATCTCTTAAAAGATATTGAACTCCAGGGCTTCCACGAAGTTCTTCTTCATAAGTATATTCTAATCCTCGCACTCCAATGTAGTCGCCTTTTTCATAATCCGAATATTTTTCGTCGTTTAACTGAGACTCACTAATTTCATTGATAAAACCTAAAATTCCCCCGCCGCAATCATAAGAAAAGTTACGTTCAGCATGTGCAATTAAATCAATTCCATGAAATTCATAAATATTCTCTTGCAAGCGAGCCACAACAGCAGGAGACAAATTTCTAAACAAGGTTAAGTTTTTAGATTGCCAGCCATATTTTTTTATCAGTTTGGTAAATTGTTTCGAAAAATCAGCGGTATTGATATTAATTAATTTGCACAAAAAAGCTGTATCAAAATCGGCTTTTACTTTTTTAGGCTCAATGGTTAAGTCATAAACCACGCTATTATTCATCAACACTTCTCCCTTTCTATCATAAATGATACCCCGTGGAGGATATATTTTTTTGATATAAACGGCTTGTCCCAATGCGGCCTCTTTATAGCCTCCAAAATCAAACACTTGTAAAAACAACAAACGAAGTACAATGATTACAGGGATTGCAATAAAAAAAATGCGTATAAAAACACTTCTATTTTGTGAAAAATCAGCCATGAAAAGGTGTGAAAAAAGTTAATTCAGCCAAAGGTATAATAAAAAATAAATGATTTTATAAAAATAACAACCACTTGAAAAAAGACTTTTCCACAATGTTTTTATTGACTCAATGAGTTAAAACTATTCTTTCCAACGATAAGTATCTATTTTGATATCCAACAACCCAATGACTCTATCAACAACTGTGGCTGCCAGCTCTTCAAACGTTTTGGGTAATGAATAAAATGACGGAGATGCAGGACAAATAATCCCCCCTGCCAAGGTTACTTTTTGCATATTTTCGATGTGAATTAAATTGTATGGAGTATCGCGCACTACACAAATTAATTTCCGTCTTTCTTTGAGCATAACATCGGCTGCACGTGTAATTAAACTATCGCTCATGCCATTTGCAATTCGGCCTAAGGTGCCCATGCTACAAGGACAAATAACCAAGGCTTCAAAAGTGCTACTTCCACTGGCAAATGGTGCAAAATAATCTTTGACTGAATATTCTTTAATGGATAAATTTTTATAGTCTTCATTTTCTAATTCATATTTCCAAACATCTTTTGCATTGTCGGACATCACCAAAGCCAGTTCCAAACCGTCTATTTTAGCTAATTTATTTAAAAGTACTTGGGCATAAATAGCTCCGGAGGCTCCTGTAACAGCAATGGCAATTTTTTTATTTATCATATCAATTTATATTAAAAGACTCCATTTTGTCTACCAATTTCATTGAAACAAGAAGGCCCTTTTATTTACTGATTGCATTTGAGAATAGCCCTAGTAAAGTTCAAGAATTATGTAAAGTCTGTATATTTGAACAAAACTACAAAAGAAATTTTCGAATCATGAATAACAAATTAAAATACACTATATCTTTTTTATTAGTTGTGGGCTTCTCATTTTATGCGATCGCTCAAAAAATGAAATCGAAAAAAACAGAAATTTCATCCAATGAAATTCATTGGTTGACGGTTGAAGAAGTTCAAGAAAAAATGAAAACCAAACCTAAAAAAGTATACATAGATGTATATACAGACTGGTGTGGCTGGTGTAAAGTAATGGACAAAAAAACATTCGCAAATCAAAATGTAATTGACTATTTCAACAAAAATTTTTATTGTATCCATTTCAATGCCGAACGTGCTGACGAGGTTTTATTCAATGAAAAAAAATACGGCCGAACGGATGGCGGAAAAACCAACGATTTAGCTATTGAATGGATGGGAGGGCGAATGAGCTATCCTACCAGCCTATTTTTTGATGAAGGTTTTATTAATCCACAACCCGTTCCTGGCTATTTGGAGGTAAACAACATGGAATTAATTGCAACTTATTTTGTAGGCAATTTTCACAAAACAAAACCATTTGAACAATATCAAAAAGAATTCAAAAACACTTGGAAGTAACAAAAGATGACAGTTTGTAGACTTATATAAATTTACAATAAGAAAAACTTCTTACATCATATCAAATACTTCTTTGCTAAACTTCTCCAAACTTGGATCTCTAGCGCCCATTAAAAGCAGTACAGCATTTTGTTGCAATGTGGGTTTCATTTGAGCAAATAATTCTTTTCTATCTTCTACAAAGTAAGCATTTACGCCATTTGCTTTCAAATCATTGATAATGTCGTTGGCAGAGATATCTTTCACTGCAGTTCCTCCTGCATAGTATATTTCACTCATCCAAATTTCATCTTGTGGCCTTAATGATTGGGCAATTTCTTCTACTAACTCTTTGCGAATAAAGCGAGTTGGGCCATAACCATGTGGTTGAAACCAGGCAACTAATTTATCCCCAACGGGCTGACAAGCCTTTATAGACGCTGCAATTTTTGCAGGATTGTGTGCGTAATCATCAATGATGGTAACTCCATTTTTCACTCCCAATAATTGATGGCGACGATAAATTCCACCATACGTTTTTAACGCATTCGCACATTGCTCCACATTGACTCCCACAATATTGGCAACTGCTATGCAAGCCAAAGCATTTTCCATGTTGTGTTTTCCTATTGTCGGAATTTTAATAGATGTCTGATGCTGGATGTCTGATTTCTGAGTTTCAATTTGGCTATCATCTGTCATTTGACATCTGACATCAAATTGAATTTCAAAACCTTTTTGAGAAAAATTTATTCCATCAAAAGGCGTTCCTTCACCAAAATCTTGAGCAATATTTTGTGAATATTTTTTTGCCAACGAATGAGATTGATTCACTACAAATGACCCTTTGGTATTACTTTTAAATGTTTGAAAAATTTCAAATAATTCATCCATTTCTTTATGATCTTTATCGATACTTAAAAGCAAGCCAATTTCGGGTTTATATTTCACCAAAGTACCATCACTCTCATCAGCCTCAATTAGTAGCCAATCAGAAGTACCACAATAGGCATTCCCTATTTTCCCATCTTGTTGCAAACTAGCCAAGCCAGCACCAGTTATCAAGGAAGGACTTACCCCATTTTCATACAAAATATGAAACAGCATCGCCGTAGTGGTTGATTTACCTGATGTGCCAGCTATCGCGATTGTTTTTTTGCTTGCACAAATTTGCGCCAACAATTCAGCCCGAATCACAATTGGAATATTTAATGCTTTTGCCTTTGCAATTTCAACATTTGTATCTTCAATCGCAGTAGATATCACAATGGCTTCTGTGTGTTCATCAATACCGCTTCCATCTTGCAAAAAACATTCAATATTTTCTTTTTGCAATTGAGTTTTTATGTAATCGTTTTCAGGGAAATTAAATAACCGATCACTGCCCTTTACCACTTTCCCATTGCCTGCCAAATATTGTGCAATAGCACTCATGCCTGCTCCTCCAACACCAATAAAAAAGAAATTCTTTTTTTGTAAAATATCTTGACTCATGTTCTTATCCTTAATTATTATTTTCCTTCAAACAATAAGATTTTTGCTTCTTTGTTCAGTTGATCCAACGCAATGGAAGTTGGTAACGTTTCTTCTGTGGTTAAAACATATTCAGACAAACGTTGCACAAACAACTGACCCGAATCACCCATTTGGAAAGACGCACCAATTCTATTTAACATGGTAATTTCTTGCTCCATAACCGTTTTTACCGTTTGCCAAGTTTGTGGCGACACATATAATTGTTGCGATATATTGTGTTCAAATTCTGCACGAATACCTTGCACCATTGACAATTGAATATCCTGCGCAGTAGCTCCCGTAACATAATAACGACTAATCATAGAATTAGGATGCATGCGTTCTACAAAAATAGTGAGTCGCTCATATGCTTGTAAACGCATTTGAATCATGCCTTTTGAATTTTCTCTAAAAATAGCCAATTGTTTACGCTCTATTTCTCTAATTAAAAATTTGTTCACAATTAAAAAAGTTGCCCATAAAACGATTAATGCTGGCAAAATGTATTTTAAAATCTCTAGTATTTGTTGTACGGTGCTGTTCATTGTTATTTATTCTATAAATATTGTTTGCAAACATACAAAAAGTTGTCGGTTGTCGATTACCGCGTTCGAAATAAGTATATTTTCATCAGAGGGTCTTTTTGTGAATTCGCTATTCATTGGCGACAGTATTTATCAATCCAACCATACAAAATAAAATGCGACAATGATATTGAGTACGTTATTTACGAGTATGAATACTTTTCTAAAGAATAACCTAACTTTTAAAAAAGTTTAATTAAACCATTTATTGTTTTAGTTTCGTTCAAAAAAATGAAAGTCGATAAACAAAAAACCATATTAATTACCTTGTTTATTATCTTATTCAATGCGATTTTACCCTTATGGAAATATCGAGGCATTAATCGAGAAATGTTTGAGATGGATTACATCGTATTTATATTTCCAAGTATTTTAGTTGTCATTTTATTCTCTCTCGGATTGTTCTATTACTACAGAGATTCAAATAGACATAGATTGTTAAAGTTCCTATTTCAAGCTACTTTCAACTATTATTTATTTTATTTTATTTGCAATCTGATTATTGCCAATAGGGTCTTATCAGCAGGTTATTTTAATAGCATGGTAAATATATATATCAGTTACTTTTTCTTAAATCATTTCATACCCATTGTCATTGTTTTTCTTTCCTACCTCGTGTTGAAATTTTTATATAAAACAGACAAACCTCACATTGAAATATATCAAACAGGAGATGTGATTACACGGTCGTTAATTGCTGCGTCACAAACAAAACGAATTGGCAATTATTTTATTGACACTCTATTTTATTTATTCTTGATTGGCAGACTAGCTATTGAATTTCAAAATTATGAAAGCAGTGGATTAGAATCGATTGCGTTTATAATGATCTTATTTATTTACTTTTTTTATCATATTGCAAACGAGGCAATTTTTCAAACTACGCTAGGAAAGGTAGTCAATAAATGCATCGTAACGGATACAAATGGAGATCCTATTAGCTGGAGTGATGCTGCAGTTCGAACAATTTCTCGATTTATTCCCTTTGAGCGTTTTTCAATATTATTTGGCGGAATTCCTTGGCATGATAAATTGTCAAATACAGAAGTTTTGGACTTGGACGAATATCAAGAACTAGATTAAAAATGCATGATTTTTTTTTAAATGCTTCGTTTAAAATAAACCGCAAATTACTTTAGAACTTCACATTGAATCCAGCTTGAAAAATAGATTCTGGAATAAAATATTTATTAAAAATAAACCATGCTTTCCCTAAACCAACTTCGGAGTAGACTCCAATATGCTTGGTAAAATAATATCGCATGCCCACTGTGGCTTCAAAACTTACAGGCTTAGGAATTGAGTAAGCAACAGAAAATTGATTTTGAGGGGCTAAAGTATAGGTTCCTAAATAAATTCTTCCAAAACCAATTCCCAAGCCAACATATGCATCTATTTTATGTTTATTATAAAAATGATAATTGCTTCTTACTAAACCAGCAAATTCTTCCGCTTCCACACCATATTCATAGGGTCTTTTGGCCTTAATTGTGGAGTCCCAACCATCATCCATCCATGATAAACGAGAAAAACTATACGAAAAATTCAAGCCAACACTCCACTTTTTAGTGAGCATATAATCGGCTTTTACCATATAAGGACCGAAGCCTATTATTTTATAATCTTTGTCTTTATTATTAATTTTTAAAAAAGTTCGCACTATACTTGGAGCGCCATAGCCAACACTTATGGTTATCTTTTTTTTATTTACACAAGGTTTTTCAATCAGCACATACGCATACGACAAGCTACTGATACATAATAATAGGAGGGTAAACAATAGGTTCTTTTTCATATGAATTGCAATTTACGTTTTAATATTTATTGAAAAGTACATTCGTTTGAACTTTCTCGAAATTTATTTTACTTTCGTAATGGAGTTGACAATTGGTTATTGTCAATTATCCATATTTCATTATTAAAATATTAATCTTTTTAAATTATGCTTTCAGATTTAGATATTGCACAAGCTGCCGAAATCAAACACATTAAAACCATTGCCGCTAAAATTGGAATCACAGAAGATGATTTGCAATATTATGGTAAAAACAAAGCCAAGTTGCCATTGGAATTAATTGATGAAGAAAAAATAAAAAAAGCAAAATTAATTTTAGTTTCAGCAGTAAACCCCACACCTGCTGGAGAGGGGAAAACAACTGTTTCAATTGGACTGAATGAGGGTTTAAATAAAATTGGGAAAAAAGCAGTTGTAGTTTTGCGCGAACCAAGTTTAGGCCCTGTTTTTGGGATCAAAGGTGGAGCTGCTGGTGGTGGCTACAGCCAAGTTATCCCAATGGAAGATATTAATTTACACTTTACAGGTGATTTTGCAGCGATTGAAAAAGCAAATAATTTATTGGCAGCATTAATTGACAATAACTTGCAAAACAAAGTAGGCAATTTAGGCATTGATCCCCGAACGATTAAATGGAAACGAGTGATGGATATGAACGACAGG
>CANHJA010000039.1 GCA_947460795.1 Bacteroidota bacterium
CATACATTTTAAAAAATGCAGGTGCCAATCTTCAGGATGCAGTGAACTTATTTTATCTATTTCGTTATCTAAGGATACATGAAATGGGAATTCCTGAAACAAATATTCTCGGATGATTTTTTCTTCTTCAATGTGAAATTTATGATCAACAGCAGATAATATCATCAACATATGATAACCTGCTATTGTTTTATTCATTCTGTGGTTAGGCATTTACTATAAATTTGAGGACAAGATAAGATTCAAATCTATAAACTTCATGTTAAACTTTTTAGAAAGTACTTTACTGGTCAATTTCCCTTTATAAATATAAGTTGCCGAAATTAACCCTGGTTTGTTATTAATAATTGAATCAGAACCACCCACTGAATCCGAAAAAGATAAAATTAATGGCATCAAAATATTGCTGATTGCTTGCGATGCAGTATTTGATACGGCAGATGCAATATTAGGAACACAATAATGAATCACATCATGTTTGACAAATACAGGGTTTTCATGTGTGGTAAGTTCTGAAGTTTCAAAACAACCTCCGTTGTCAATACTGACATCAATAATCACAGATCCCGATTTCATGCGCTGAACCATAGATTCTGTAACTACCAATGGAGCCAATCCTTTTTGTGGTTTTAATGCACCTATCGCAATATCTGCTTCTTCCAAGGCTTTTGACAAAATGAGTGGATCTATAACAGACGTAAATACCGTTTGTCCAACAGTACGTTGCAATCGCATTAATCGGTAAATGGAATTATCAAAAACTTTCACTTGAGCACCGCAACCCAATGCCGTTCTAACAGCATACTCTCCTACCATTCCTGCACCAATAATTACTACATTGGCAGGAGGCACACCTGCAATGCCACCCATTAAAATTCCTTTCCCACCTTGTACATTACTCAAATATTTTGAAGCAATTTGTACAGAGTGAACGCCAGCTATTTGACTCATTGAGCGAACAATTGGAAAATTACCAGCATCATCTTTTATTTGACCTAGGGCTATGGCGATAATCTTTTTTTCTAAAAATATTTCTAGTTGCTTTTTACTTAATGATGGAATATGAATTGGAGAAAAAATGATTTGATCTTTTTTTAACAACTCCGATTCTTCTTCAGAAATAGGTGCCGTTTTTAAAATTAAATCCGCATTAAAAACCTCTTTTTTATCGTAGGCTATTTGAGCTCCCGCTTCCGAGTATTCATTATCTGTAAAGGAAGATGCAATACCAGCTTGACTTTCAATAACAACTCGATTGCCATTATTTATTAAAATTGTAACCGCTTGTGGGGTTAATGCAATTCTATTTTCTTGAAAACTATTTTCTTTGGGAATTCCTATAAATATGGATTTTTTTTGAGGGGTATATTCCAATGTTTCTTCCAACGTGTTGTAAGAAAATGAGACATTGACTTGTGGTTTTTGTTTTCCTTCCATAAAAATAAAAATTTATGTAAACATAATCAATTTAAAATTCAATCGAAAGCATATCGTAAGCTAAATGTATCCCTAAAGGCAATTCATTATTAACCTCTTCATGCGATCCTAATTGGTGACTGATGTGGGTAAAATAGGTTTGTTTAGGCTTCAATTCATTGGATATTTCAATTGCTTCCTCTAGTGTATAGTGAGAAATGTGTTTTTCTCTTCTCAATGCATTTAAAATCAAAATATCAGAGCCTTTTATTTTGTCTTTTTCTTCTTCAGATATATAGTTTGCATCTGTAATATAAGTAAGCCCATGTATTCTAAAACCCAATACTTTCATTTTATAATGCATGACTTCTATCGGTTGAAAAGTAATATCACCAATAGTAAACGCATTATTTTTATCAATTAAATGAAGTTGCACTTGCGGTATTCCTGGATAGGTTATATTGTGAAAAATATAAGCAAAATCATTTTTGATCATAGCTTGAGTTTCTTCATTTGCATATATATCCATGTCTTTCTTTTGGATATAATTGAAGGCACGAATATCATCCATACCGGCTAAATGATCTTTGTGTGAATGAGTAAAAACTAAGCCGTCTAATTTTCTAACATCTTCGCGAAGCATTTGTTGCCTGAAATCTGGACCACTGTCTATTACCACTGTAGTTGTTTCAGATTGTATCATCACAGAAGTTCTTAAACGCTTGTCTCTGCTATCTGTTGATAAACAAATCGCACACTGACAACCAATTAATGGAACGCCTTGAGAAGTACCAGTACCTAAAAATGTTAATTTCAATAAAAAAGGAATTGAATGACGAAGTTACTGAAAGGAAAGGATACTTTTAATGGAATTCAAAATTTAATTAATTACAAAAAGGAAGGCTTTAATAATAATGAATGCGTGCCCCTGAGTGATCAACTTTTATTTTCAGTTAATTTCAATAGTATTTGTTTATGCCTTTGGGTGCGCTTTTTTATGAATTTCTTTCAATTTATCGATGGTGTTGTGGGTATAAATTTGAGTTGCATTTAAATTTGCATGACCAAGCAATTCCTTTACCGCATTTAAATCGGCACCTTGATTGAGCAAATGTGTAGCGAAGGTGTGCCGTAAAACATGCGGGCTTTTTTTACTAATCGTAGTGGTTGTACTTAAATAATCTTTCACAACTTTATGAACGTATTTCGCATAGACGGGTTTGCCATTTGACAATGCGAACAATAGAGCATGCTGATTTTTCACAACTTCATCTCTTAATAAAATATACGTTTTCAATTGTTCAATTAATTCTTTCAGGAGAGGCAAAATTCGCTCTTTATTACCCTTTCCTAAAACTTTAAGTGAATTGTTATAAATGTCTATATCTGAGCATTTTATGTTTAATAATTCAGCTCTACGAATTCCAGTTTGGTAAAGCATTTCTACGATTAACAGATCCGTATGGGCTTTAAAATCAATTCCCTCAGATGAACGACTTTCGAGTAAATCTTGCATGTTTTTTTCATGCACAAATACAGGCAGTCGCTTTGCATTTTTAGGAGAAATAATTTTTGACATCGGCGAAGATGAAACTATTTCATTTCTCAATAAATATTTATAAAATGATTTTAAGGTAGAAATTTTACGATTGATAGAACGATTTTCATTGTCATTTTCTTTCAATTTTGCGAGCCAACTTCTAATATGTGTATGTGTTACGACATGAATATCCGTAATTTCATAGCTTGATTGTATATAAAAGAAAAACTGTTCAAGATCACGTTTGTAAGCTTGAACAGTATGTATAGAATATCTTTTTTCCGATGAAAGATAGCTTGTAAAATCTGAAATATACATGTAGAATTGAATATTTACAGACGAAAATACAACTTATTTTCCGGCAATAATTTCTTGTTTGTAAACCGCTTTTAAAATTTGAGCACGTCTAACTACTGATTTCTTAGTAAATGTTTGACGACTTCTTAATTGTTTTAAAGTATGCGTTTTTTCAAATTTCTTTTTATACTTTTTAAGTGCTTTGTCTATGCTTTCGCAATCTTTTGAATCGATGATTAACATGTTTGTTTATACAATTTTGGAATGCAAAAGTATAGTTATATTATTAATAATCAAAATTTATTCTAAAAATAATTTAATTAGAATTCCTACGTTATTTTTGTAAAAATATGCGCAATCTCATTTTATTCTCATTGGTTTTGATTTTCTTCACCCAATGTAAAAAATATAAAGACCCAGATCCTTTTACAGACCCACGTTTGACGGATCCTTATTGCAATATTCCATCCGCAATTAATTACAATTGGAATTTTCCGGGCATTCCTGATAATTCAACTTGTATTTTCCCTGCTCAAATTTATAACGGGAACTATTTTTATAGAGATTCTTTTTACAATGAAATGGAAACCCTAGTAGGAAAAGATAGTTTTGACATCCAATTTGATGATATTGACACAACTCAATTATTGATTACAGGCTTTTGCAACTCTTTATCGTTAAAAGCTAAAGCAAATCGTTTTTTTAAATTTCAACTTGATAGCAACACTACTAAAGGTCAGTTATTTTGTAGAACCTTAGATACCATAGCAGGAAATGGATATGCTAACTCTATAAATGATACCATTATACATTTTACTTACACAATTTTAACTGACACAGGCATTGTATATCATAAAGGAATTGCCACAAAAAAATAAGATGTTTACAGGAATTATCGAAACAACAGGAAAAATTATTTCCAAATACAATGAACATGAAAACGTTTATTTAGCTGTCCAAAGCTCCATTTCTGGAGAATTAAAAATAGACCAATCGCTGGCACACAATGGCATTTGCCTCACTGTCATTAAAATCGAAGACAATATACATACCGTTTGTGCCGTAAAAGAAACAATCAATAAAACTACTTTAGGCAATTGGGAGGTGAACGACATCATTAATTTAGAACGTTGTATGCAACTCCATGGCAGATTAGATGGGCACATTGTGCAAGGACATGTAGATGGCTTAGCAACTTGCATTAAACGCACAGACTTACAAGATAATTGGAATTTTACGTTTCAAATAGAGGATATTCATGCCCATTTAATTATTGAAAAAGGATCGGTAACCATTAATGGAACAAGTTTAACTTGCTATAATGTAACACAAAACACCTTCGATGTAACGATTATTCCGTATACATTTGAACACACTAGCATTTCTCAAGTACATGAAAATGACAACGTAAATATTGAGTTTGATGTGATTGGTAAATATGTTGCAAGAATGAAATCTATTGTATAAAAATGAATTGGAAAGAAACTATTTATCATACTTTTTTAGAGAAACTAAATCAGCAAATTGATTCATTTCAATTTCAATTGGACGAGTTAAGCGAAAGTGTATTAAACGAAACCAAAAGCACCGCTGGAGATAAGCACGAAACGGCATTATCGATGTTGCAATTAGAGCAAAGTCAGGTAGCCAAGCACTTATATGATGCAATAGATAGTAAAACAATTTATGCTCAAATTGAATACCAAGAAGCACATAAAATAATTTGCAGTGGAAGTTTAGTAAAAACCTCTAAAGGATATTTTTTTATATCGGTTGCGTTGCCTAAAATAGTGGTAGATGGCAAAACAATCATTGCAATTTCTACTAAATCCCCTTTAGGAGAAAAATTAATGGGTAAAAAAATAAAAGATACCATTGACGTGAATGGAATAACGCATTTAATTGAGGAGATTTTGTAGTCGGTTAACTTAAAATCAACGCAAATACAGCATAGTTTATAATGTCCCGGAAGTTAGAATCCATGCCTTCTGAGATTTCAGTTTTCCCATCGTTGGCAATAATTTGCTTTAAACGCAAAATTTTAGTTAGAATTAAATCGGCAAACGATTCTTGACTCATATTTCGCCATGCCTCCCCATAATCGTGGTTTTTATTGCGCATGAGTTCAAATGTTTCTTGCATGTGTTTATCGTATAATCCCAGCGCTTTTTCAGTAGGCAATTCCCAATTTTCACTGTCATTTAATTCTTCTTGAATCAATGCAATAAGTCCATAATTAATAATAGCCTTCCATTCGCCCAAAATATCATCTTCAATTTTTTGTTTCCCTACCGATTGAATGGTTCTTATCCGTTGGGCTTTGATATAAATTTGATCAACAATCGAAATTGGGCGCAATACTCTCCAACTCGTGCCGTAATCATTATTTTTTTTTACAAAAACTTCTTTACAAGCATTTACTATATTGAGGTATTGTTGTTCTGTATTGTTCATTTTAATAACTTCGTGTTTCAATGGTCAAAAATAAACTTTATACGCTTAATTGCAACCAAAGGTTACTCACTATTTCTTCACCCATCATTATGGGTATAATAAACGCAACACCAGACTCGTTTTATAATAAAGGGAAAAATAGTTCTATAGATGAAATGATAGCCAATGCCAAGCAAATGATGAACGAAGGAGCAACAATATTGGATATTGGTGGTATGAGCTCTAGACCAGGTGCTGCCATCATTTCAGAACAAGAAGAAATGGACAGGGTATTGCCAATTATTGAAGCTATAAAAAAAGAAATGCCAACTATTTTTTTGTCGATTGATACCTATAGAAGCCCAGTTGCAGAAGAATGTATTAAAGCAGGCATTGATATAATCAATGACATTAGTGGCGCCGAATTGGATGCTGAAATAATTGACATTGCCGCAAAATACCAAACTCCGTATATTTGTATGCATATGCAAGGAACGCCACAAACCATGCAAAAAAATCCATCATATGAGAATGTAACCAATGAAGTATATCAATTTTTATATAACAAAATTCAACTACTAAAAAGTAAAAATGTAGTGGATGTGATCAGCGATGTGGGCTTCGGTTTTGGAAAAACAACAGCACATAATTTTGAATTACTTAAAAACTTGGAAGTTTTTCAGCAATTGAATACTCCTACCCTTGTAGGGATCTCGCGGAAAAGTATGATTTATAAAACCTTAAATTCAACTCCAGAAAATGCATTGAATGGCACCACTGCATTAAACATGATAGCGCTTCAAAATGGAGCTGCTATTTTAAGAGTGCATGATGTAAAAGAAGCGAAAGAATGTATTGCCCTTTGGGGAAAAATAAATAATAATAGCTAAAGAAAATGATCATTATAGAAGAAGCAAGTATTGAAAATATTATTTTTCATAAAATTAAATTAGATGAAAAAGACGCCACAACCAACAATGCAAAAATTGACATAGAATATGAAGAGGATGAAAATACACTGAAAAAAATATTTTTAAAACCATTTTTAAATGCTTTTTCTACCTATGAATTTCACCATGAAATTAATATTGAACTCAACCCTTTATACAAGTTTTGTGCTTCAATTTTAGAAAACAATCAATTTGTAGAAGATACAAAAGACATCGCTACCCATTTATTTTCTGTATCCAAACATCCTAATATTAAAGATGGTGATTTATTTATTCTAAAATACAACAATGTAATTTTTAAAGATAAAACCTACGATGCAATAGGCATTTACAAAATTGAGAACAAAGAAAGTTTTATTGAAACAGATACCAATGACATTGGCATAAATTTTAGAAAAGGAATTGGCACAAAGCGCTTAGACAAAGCTTGCTTAGTGCTTTTTACAGACAAACCTTATACCGTTTTGGTGATAGACAATGCTAAAATAGAAACTGATTATTGGCAAAATGAATTTTTGAAAATTAAATTAAGAAATGACCACATAAATAGCACCAATCATTTTTTAACACTAACGAAAGAATTTGTAACCGAACAATTTCCAACTGAATTTGAAACAACGAAAAAAGATCAAATAGAGATTTTAAAACGCTCTGTTGATTTTTTTAAAACACATGACACATTCGATAAAGAAGAATTTGAACAAGAGGTATTGCAACAAGAAAATATCATTCAATCCTTTAGCAGATTTGATGAACGATACAAACAAGAAAATAGAATTGAAATTGAAGATCATTTTGAAATTTCAACACAGGCTCTAAAAAAACAAGAAAAAGTTTTTAAAAGTGTAATTAAATTAGATAAAAATTTTCACATTTACATTCATGGCGACAGAGATTTGATAGAACATGGAATTGAAAAAGATGGACGGAAATTTTATAAAATTTACTACAGTGATGAAAGTTAAATAAAATTTATTTATTTATTTTACTAGATAAAACGTTCCATAAAACGTTTATAAAATTAGAGAACAAAGCAGGTGATTGAGCATCCATATTTTCTGTACCAACTTCGCTGAAAGTTATTTTATTTGCGTTTATAGAAATAAAATTAGGTGAATAAAAACTAGTTACTAATGTTATAATTAAAATAGCAACAAATGAAACCATTGCTTTTTTAAGTAAACTTTTACTGTTATTGATATAGGATATTAATACAATAGAACCAACAAAAAACAACAGAACCCAAAGCCAGTTTGAAGTAAACCAATCGTTTTCAATGTAATGCATGGTAGTAAATTATTATTCAAATATACCTTTAAATTGAATATTTTATTAATTTTTCAGTATATTTTTGCATTGAACATGAAAAAAGGAATCCTGATACTTTTTATTACACTGGCTGCTTTGCAAATTTCGATTGCTGGCAGTGAAGATAATCGCTTGTTCACCTTATATCCCGTTCCATTATCATCAAGTACTTTAACAGTTAGTGCTACTTCAATATATACCAACATAGGTTCTATAGAATTGCGCAATTTGGTTGGGAAAAAATTGCAAGAAAAAACAATGATTGGTGGCAAAAACGTTGTTTTTCAAGATATGGACATCTATCCGAATGGTTTGTATGTTATTATTGCAAAAGATGTCAATGGAAAAATTTTAGAAACTTCAAAATTCATTATAAATAAATAAAATTATGCGTGCTAATAAATCACTTATCTACGGTAGAAATCCCGTATTGGAAGCTCTACAAAATAAGAAACCTTTAGACCGCATTTTAATGCACCACACTATTTCGGGAGACAATATTGGTGACATTATTCGTTTAGCAAAGGAAAGTAACACACCAATTGTAAGGGTTCCGATGGAAAAATTAAACACGATGGTTCGTGGAGTTCACCAAGGAATTGTGGCTTACGGTGCAATTGTTGAATATACCCCTTTACAAGATGTCATTTCTCATTTATACGATAATGGCAAAACACCATTGCTTTTATTATTAGATGGAATAACGGACGTAAGAAATACAGGAGCAATTATTAGAAGTGCTGTTTGCTGTGGAGTGGATGCTATTATTTTCACAGAAAAAAACTCTGCTCCTTTGCATGAAGATATGGTAAAAACCTCTGCTGGTGCGATGATGCAAATAACTTTTTGCAGAGAAAAAAACATCACCACGGTTCTTTCTACATTGAAATTAAATGGCATTTCGGTTTTATCGAGCGATTTACAAGCAACCACATCTTTATTGGAAATAGATTTTAAATCGCCTTGCTGTGTAGCACTAGGAGCTGAAGAGAAAGGAATTTCTCGTACCACTGAAGAAGAAAGTGACATTCGGTTTAAAATTCCTATGGCAAATGCATTTGACAGCTTAAATGTATCCGTAGCGGCAGGAATTATTTGCTTTGAAGCGATGAAACAACGTTTGTAATCACTTAATAGTTGATAACAAACTTCCTAAACTAACATCTATCTTAAAATTAATCATTCATAATTTATAAATAATCATTATTTTATCATGTTAAAATATTCTCTCTTTATTTGTTCAATTGTTGTATTTTTTGTTTCCTGTAAACCAACTCATTCAGACAATGTAATTGAATTTAATCAAGCCATGCAAACGTTTTCTAATTATGAAAAAGTTACTTGCAAGCACTTAGATTGGAAAGCAAAAATAAATTTCGAATTAAAAGAAATAAAAGGTACCGCAACTTGGACATTTGAAAATAAATCAAACGAAAAGTTCATTCATTTTGACACGTATGATATGTCTATTATAAAAGCCAAAGTGAATGGAAAAGAAACTCAATATTTTGTCACTGATTTTAATAAAGAATTTGGAAGTGGATTATCCATCCCAATATCAGAAAAAGACAGCATGGTTTCAGTTGAATATACAACAGGCGCTGATGCCACAGCATTGCAATGGCTTGCTCCGAGTCAGACAGCCGGAGGTAAATTGCCTTATTTATTTACTCAATGTGAAAGCATACATGCACGTTCTTTACTACCTTGCCAGGATGTACCCGCTAATAGAATTACGTACAATGCCGAAATAGAAACTCCCAGAGGAATGATGGCAGTAATGAGCGCTAAAAACCCTACAGAAAAAAATCCAGAAGGGAAATATACTTTTGAAATGGAAATTCCAATTCCAACATATTTAATTGCGCTAGCAGTTGGCGACATTGATTATAAAGCAATAGATGATCGAAGTGGCGTATACACAGAACCTTCTATGTTAGAAAAATCTGCCAATGAATTAAGCGACATTCCTTCAATGATGAAAGTAGCTGAAAAATTGGGTGGCCCCTATAAATGGAGAAAATATGATGTATTAATTGCGCCTCCTTCTTTCCCAATTGGAGGTATGGAAAACCCACGGTTGACTTTTGCAACGCCTACTATTATTGCTGGTGATAAAAGTTTAGTATCATTGATAGCACATGAAATGGCACATAGTTGGAGTGGCAATTTAGTAACAAATGCAACCTGGAATGATTTATGGTTAAATGAAGGATATACAACCTATTTTGAACGCAGAATTATGGAAGAAATTGCAGGCAAAGATTACAATGAAATGATGTGGGAATTAGGATATCAAGACATGCAAAGTGATTTGAATGATATGGGATTAAATGGAGAAGATACCAAGTTAAAAATCGACTTAAAAAACCGTCATCCTGAAGATGCATTTTCAAATATTGCTTATGAAAAGGGAGCTATTTTTTTACGCATGTTGGAAGAAAATATGGGAAGAAAAGCATTTGACATTTACTTAAATAAATATTTTCAAACCAATGCATTTGTACCTATGACTACAGAAAAAGCATTGACATTTATGCGTCAACATTTATTTAATGGTGATTCTAGCATTGAAACAAAATTGCAACTTCACCAATGGATATATGAGCCAGGTTTACCAAACAATTGCCCTAAAATTAATCCAATTCGTTTTATTGAAGTAGACAAACAAAGAAGTGCATTTGAACAATCGGGGAAAGTAGAAAATTTAAAAACCAGCAATTGGTCAACCCATGAATGGCTGCAGTTTTTACGTAAACTTCCACATCCTTTTGCAATCAGTAGAATGGAATTATTAGATGCTCAATTTCAATTAACAAATACATCAAACAGTGAAATTGCAGATGAATGGTTTAAACTTTCTATCAGTTCAAATTATGAAAAAGCATTTGCTAAAATGGAACAATTTTTATCGAAAGTTGGTCGTAAAAAGTTCCTACAACCACTCTATTTTGAATTGATGAGTCAAGAAAAATACAAACCACTTGCTAAAGAATTATTTGAAAAATACAAGAACAACTACCATCCTCAAACAGCTGAAAAAATCAGAGGTATTGTCAGTCCCAAAAAATAATCCTACCATTTAATCAATAAACTCGGCATCACTTAAATGCCCATTGATTGTATAGTTACTGAAATTGAGTTGAATAGTGCCAGTTTCTTTTGATTCGATGCCTGTTTTGGGTTTGGATTTTTTATTTAAATCCACCGACATCATTTTAGGAACTTTAACTCTATTTATTTCAACTTTTACAATAATTTTTTCCGGCAAAGCGTATTTCATGAAGTTACCATAAACACTTTTCGTTTCAATGGTACCATTATTTTTTGTAGTTATTTGGGATTTATAAACCAATGGATTTTTGATATCAATCCAAAACTTACCTAAAATTAATTCATCTTGCGCTTTTAAAGGAATGATGTTTACGATCGCACAATTTTTACCTTCTACAGTTTCATAACCCGATATGATGGAAGTATAAGAATTCGTATCTATAAGCATTTCACTCATATTTTGCATTGGATTTTGTTTTGGTAAAAAGAAAATACCTTTGGCTTTAATTTTAAATTTATTCGGTTTTTTAAAGACCACTTTGCCTTTTAAGTTTTTCATTTTTACACCTGGTAAATTAAATTCCATGTATAAATCAGCTTTGTAATCAATTACTTGACTGAATTTTTTATTCAATTCACGAACCAATAATTTAGGATCAACACCTGCCAACGATTGCAAGGAAACAAATAAAAGTAATATTGAGAGTAATTTTTTCATTATGAGTTAATGTCTTTACGATTAAAATAAAATATAGAAATAGAAATAAATAATACTATGTGTATAATAAGAACAACTATTGAAAACCAAATGTCATGAAACGGAATTGGATCTTCAAACAAACTTTTCCATGAAATCATGTGGGTAGTAAACAAGAATGGTTTGATAATATCAAAACTTGGCAAATCAAACATTCCAATAATAGTAAATACAATGATAATGGCCATTACACTTACGATAGGAGTAATTGAATTATCCATAATACAAGAAAGCATGTTGGCTAAAGTGGCCACTACACTCAATGATAAAAATGCTATTAAAAAAGCATAACCCCATCTCCATACAATATCATCGGCACTGATTATCGTAAGACCTTCACTATTTAAGGCCATCAAATCGCCATCACCAAAAATCCAATGAGATACAAAAAGTGCAAAAAAACCAAGTACAATTAAGAGCAGCAAGGTGTAAAACAAACCAGCAATCCACTTTGCCAAAACAATTTTTGTTCTGCTTGCTGGTCTCGTCAATAAAAATCGGATGGTGCCATTCGCAGTTTCACCACTCACTAAATCGCCAGTGACTAAGGCTACTAACAATGGCATTTGTACAATTAAAGTTTGCAATACAATAAAGCAAATTAAATTGCCATTGAGCACTTTCCCTTCTACATTAAATACATTTTCTAGCTGCCCGGTAACGAATGAAAGTATTTCTTTCCCATCATGATAAAATGCACTTTGTAGCATTAAACATATAAATGCTATAATACCAAAACCTATAAAACTTCGAGGTCGTTTTATCGTTTTGATAATTTCATTTTTTAAAATTGCAATAAACTCTTTCATTTATTTATTATTGATTGGTGATTTTTAAAAAGTATTCTTCCAATTGATTTCTATAGTCGATTCGCTCAATACTAACTCCTGAAAGTGTTAAGAAAGAAACCAAAGCTGGTATTTTATCTTTAGACATGTTCATTACAAAAATGCTTTCTTCCATTTTATCAAAAAGCTCTTTCCAACTTGATTGATTTATTAATTGCATTGTTTTTTCTACTTCAATTACTTCTAATTTTACATGTATTTTTTCATGAGAAAGAAGTTCAGCAACCTTACCTTGTGCAATCGTTTTTCCTTTATTGATGACAATCATACTGCTACACATTTCTTGCACTTCACTTAAAATATGAGAAGAAAATAAAATGGTTTTGCCTTCTTCTTTATTTAGAGATAAAATTAAATTTCGCAAATCAATAATTCCTTGCGGATCGAGTCCAGTATTGGGTTCATCTAAAATAATTAATGAAGGATTGTGTATGAGAACTTGCGCTAAACCCAAGCGTTGTTTCATTCCATGAGAATAGGTTTTCACTTTGTCTTTTTCCCTTCCTAAAAGCCCTACCCGTTCCAACAATTGTTCAAAATCTGCTTTTTTAAAATTTAATTGATTGGCTCGAGCAAACAATTGTAAATTTTCGAGCGCTGATAAATAATTGTAAAAATCTGGCTTTTCAATTATACAACCTACTTCACGCAATATGTCACTGCGATTTGCTTTTAGCGATTTCCCAAATAAGTTGATTTCACCATTCGTGTTTTTTATGAGCCCCATAATCATCCTCAACGTTGTACTTTTACCAGAACCATTGGGACCTAAAAATCCATAAATATCACCTTGTTGAACCTCGAAACTCAAATCATTGACTGCTACAAAATCTCCAAAATGTTTACTCACGTTTTTGAGTTGAATTGCTAACGACATATTTTATTATAA